>DATHBY010000224.1:0-4073 GCA_035295885.1 Allosphingosinicella sp. | reverse complement strand
GGCCGGCGCGAGGCAGGTGCCGGTGCTGTTCGTCACCGCCAATTGCCCGATCGAGGCTCGAAGCCTCGGCCTGGGCTGCCTCGCCAAGCCCTATACCGACAAGGTGATGAAGGGCGCGCTCGACGCGCTCGACCGCAAGCTGTCGGGAAAGAAGGTGGGGAGACTGCCGGCGGGGCTGAGTTTGTACGAGGAGGCTTAGACTTTGTCCTGCCGAAGCAGAATCGTCACCCCGGACTTGATCCGGGGTCCACCTTTTTCTCAATCCCGGTGGAGGAAGAAGGTGGATGCCGGATCAAGTCCGGCATGACGAATGCCTCGCTTCCATCACAATAGCACAAACTCTAGATCCTCCCCATCGGAGATGGGGAGGGGGACCACGTGAATGTGGTGGAGGGGTAGAAGCCGCAGGCTTTCGCCATCTCGCGATTGAACCTCGGAATCGGAGCCAGCTACCCCTCCACCATGCTTCGCATGGTCCCCCTCCCCATGCCCCGCATAGGGAGGATAATCATCCCAAAGCCGCAGCCACCTGGTCGTGGAAGTGACTTATGCCGGTTTCCAGAGTGCCCAGGGTCAGCTCCTTCACCACCCCCGTCGCAAGCCCCTCCTGGCCGAGCGCCGCGGCGCGGTAATCCTCGCCGCCGAACACGCCCTCGTCGAGCAGGGCCCAGCTTCTCGCCCAATGATCCTCCTCCTCCGGCGAGGCGGGCGGTTCGGGGATCAGCATGAAATCCTCGACCAGGGTGCGGCCGACGCTCTGGGGCATCAGCACCATCAGATTCACGTAATCGGGGCTCATGATCATGATCGTCGCCGGGAACAGCTGGTAGGCGAAGGTGATCACGGCCCTCAGCGCCGCCCAGTCCTCATGGTCGACGGCGGCGAGATGGTCGATCCGGCCGACCGCGGAGCGCTGGTGCCGGCCGAGCATCTCGGCGGCCGTGACCCCGTCGGTGAAGAATTTGGCGATGGTCGGAGCGTGAAGGCGCTGGACGTGATAGCTTTCCAGGAACGCGTCCATGATCAGCTTCCAGTTGGACGCGACGTCGTGGATCCGGCGGCGGTAGAGGTGGTGGTCGGCGAGGCCGAAGGCGTCGAACTCAGGCGCCAGGCCGACGGCGTCCGAGAAATCCGCTTCCTCGCGAGCGAACCAGATCAGCCCGCCCGACTCGCGGGAGGGAAGCTCGGCCAGGCCGTACCGGCTCCTGTCGAGGCCGGGGAAGGTGTCCGGGCGAGGCATTCCGGAGAGCGCCCCGTCGAGCGAATAGGACCAGGCATGATAGGGGCAGACGATTCGCGGAGCGCATAAAGCCTCGCCGCCCTCGACCAGCCGGGTGCCGCGGTGCCGGCAGACATTGTAGAAGACGTGAGCCTTGCCCGCCTTGTCCCGGGCGAGCAGGAGGGGCAGGCCGAAGCCGTCGTGCGGCACCGCCATGTTGGAGCGCGGAAGCAGCGCCGAGGGGGCGATCACCTGCGGAAGCCGCCCGAACAGCCTGGCCTGCTCGCGCTCGAAATTCGCCGGATCGGTGTAGGCGGAGGCGGGAACCTGGGTGATGGTCTCGCCGTGGCTGCTTTCGCCGCGAGCGATCACCGCCGCGAGCGCGAGCTGCCCTTGCGTCGGACGCAGGCGGGTCGGCATGTCCATCGGCGGGGAAATTGCGTCTTCCGCGGCCCGAACGCAAGCGGCTGCGCGCGAAGAGGCTTTGCCGCAGCAAATCACTCGCTACAAAGGACCGATGACCGACGCAGCCCGCACCCCTTCCGCGCCCAGGCCGGGATTCCTCGCCACCATCGCGCCCTATTTCCGAAAGCGGCCGTTCGCGGCGCTGCTGCTCGGGATATCGAGCGGTTTTCCGCTCGCTTTGCTGCTCGGAACGATGACCTTCTGGCTGACCAAGGTCGGAATCGACAAGAAGACGATCGGCTTCGCGGTCGGCCTCACCACCCCCTATACGCTCAAGTTCCTGTGGGCCCCGTTCATCGACCGGGTCAAGCTGCCTGTTCTCACCGGCCTGTTCGGACAGAGGCGCGCCTGGCTGTTCTTCATCATGGCCCTGCTGTTCGGCGCGGTCTGGATGCTGGGATTCAGCGATCCGGCCAACAATCTCGGACTCTTCGCCTTCTGGGCGATCGTCGTCGCCTTCCTCGGAGCGACCCAGGACATCGTGATCGACGCCTACCGGATCGAGATCCTCCCCGACGAGGAGCTCCCCCACGGCACCGCGAACAACCAGTTCGGCTACCGCCTCGGCGCCTTCTTCGCGGGCGTGGGCACTATCGCCCTGGCTTCGTCCGAAGGCTTCGGGCTCGGCTGGGAGAGGGCCTACGGGCTCACCGCCTTCTGCGTCATCCCGGGCATCATCGCGGCCTTCTGGGTCGGGCCGGGGCTCCACGACAAGGTCCTGGCCAAGGAGCAGATCGAGAGCTTCGGCAAATGGCTGCAGACGACCGTCGTCGGGCCGTTCCGGGAATTCCTGCGCCGCCGCGGCGCCGTGCTGATCCTGCTGTTCGTGCTGATCTACAAGCTCGGCGACGCGATGGGGCAGATCATGCTCAATCCGATGATCGTCGAGCTCGGCTTCAGCGACACCGAGTTCATCGTGATCAACAAGGGCGTCGGTTTCTGGGGCCTGATCGTCGGAGTCGCGCTCGCTCCGCCGTTCATGGCCTGGCTGGGAATGGGCCGGGCGCTGTTCGTCTCGGGAGTGCTGATGATGGTCAGCAACGGGATGTTCGCGATCCTCGCCGTGCAGGGCCATTCGAACCTGTGGCTGACCATCGCCGTGGTGACCGAGCAGGTGACCAGCGGAATGGGTTTGACGGTGTTCGTCACCTACCTTTCGGGCCTCTCCAACCTTGCCTACACCGCCACGCAATTCGCTTTGCTCTCCTCCTTTGCAGCGGTCGGCCGGACATGGCTGTCGACACCCGCCGGAATCGCCGCGGAAAATCTCGGCTGGCCCGGCTTCTGGCTGATGACGATGGGGGTCGCCGTTCCGGGCCTGGTGCTGCTCTGGCTCCTGTGGCGGCGCGGCTTCGTCGTGGACACGGTGCGCCAGCCGAAAAGCGAGGATGACGAGACCGAGGCCGGCGCCGGCAAGCCTCAGCCGGCGGCCGCCTAGCGGCGATTCCCCCCTTGCCCCGCATGAGGAGGCAAATCTAGGCCGGCGGCTGGCCGTTGGCGCGCAGCACCTCGCCGGCGAGATAGAGCGAGCCCATCACCAGCACGATCGGCGGCCGCCCGCGGTCGGCGTGGCGGGCGATCCAGCCCAAGGCCGATTCGACGTCCGTCGCTGTCAGCGAGGTCAGGCCTCCGGCGCGCGCGGCGGCGGCGAGGTCGGGCGCCGAATGGTGCGGGTGGCCGGGGACCGGCACCGCGTGCAAGGTGGCGGCCCGGTTGGCGAACGGCTTCAGAACGCCGGCCGCGTCCTTGTTGGCGAGCAGGCCGAGGACGATGTGGAAGGGGCGGTCGCTCGGCACGTGGGCGCGGAAGAAATCGGCGATGGCCCGCGCCGCCGCCGGATTGTGGCCGCCGTCGAGCCACAGCTCGGACCCGTCGGGCAGAAGGCCGGCGAGCGACCCCGGAGCGAGCCGCTGCAGCCGCCCCGGCCAGTCCGCCCAGCCCATCGCCGCTCGAAGCGCCGGCTCGCGCACCGGCACCTTTTGCTGGTTGCGAATCATCGCCACCGCAAGCGCGGCGTTCATCGCCTGGTGGGCGCCGTGGAGCCGGGGGAGCGGGAGCTGAAGCTTGCCCCTCTCGTCGCGATAATGGAGCTTCTGGCGGTAGACGATCGCATCCCAGCGGCCGCCGCGCGGCATCCAGATGGCTCCGGCCGCGGCCGCCGCATCGCCGATGCGGCTGGCGAGCGGGTCGGGATAATGCTGGGTGACCAGCGGCACGCCCTTCTTGGCGATCCCCGCTTTCTCGGCCGCAATGCTCTCGATCCGGTTGCCGAGGAATTGCTGGTGGTCGATTCCGAGCTGGGCGATCCCGCAGGCGATCGGCGCCGGAACGACGTTGGTCGCGTCGAGCCGCCCGCCCAGGCCCACCTCGACGATGCAGGCGTCCGCGG
>DATHBY010000223.1:0-2341 GCA_035295885.1 Allosphingosinicella sp. | reverse complement strand
CCATTCGAAGATCCCGCGCACCACCCGGGCCTGATCCTCGTCAATCTCGAAGCGCGCGGCCCCATCGCCCGCATCACGGCTCACATAATGAAAGCCGTATGGAGCGCGCCCCAAGGCGCTGACGGACCCTTCCTGGGCGCGATGCCGCTTGCCGCGCTGTAGCGCGACAATCTGGATGAGAAGCGAGCGACAATCTGGATGAGAAACAGCGGTCGCAGTGGAAGCATGATTGTCGCTGTTTACAGGAAGAGCAAGAGCGTTGTTGAGGTTTTGACCTGATTGACGCGGCGCGACAATCAGGAGGTGGATTTGGGCGTCGCGTGGGCGGCGGGGCGACCGCGGCCCCGTTTTTGCTCAAGGGCGGTTCGTCGGCGATAGCTCTCGACGTTCATCTCGAGGATTGTCGAGTGATGAACGAGCCGATCGATGGCTGCGAGCGTCATGGCGGGATCGGGGAAGATCCTGTTCCAATCGCCGAAGGGCTGGTTGGCGGTGATCAGCATGGATCGGCGTTCGTAGCGGGCGCTGATCAGTTCGAACAGGACCGAGGTTTCGGCCTGATCCTTGCTGATGTAGGCGATGTCGTCGAGGATCAGGAGATGGTACTTGTCGAGCTTGTCGATCGCCGCCGCGAGCGCCAGATCGCGGCGCGCGATCTGAAGCTTCTGGACGAGGTCGGTGGTCCGGGTGAACAGGACGCGCCAGCCGTTTTCGACAAGAGCGAGGCCGAGAGCCGCCGCCAGATGACTCTTCCCGGTACCGGGCGGCCCGAACAGAATCAGATTGGCGCCTTTTTCAAGCCAGCTGTCGCCGGCCGCGAGCGCCATGACCTGGGCCTTGCTGACCATGGGCACGGTGTCGAAGTCGAAGCTCTCCAGGGTCTTGCCGACCGGCAGCCTGGCGTCGGCGAGGTGCCGCTCGATGCGGCGCCGGTCGCGCTCGGCGATCTCGTGTTCGCTCAGGGCCGCCAGGAAGCGGGCCGCCGGCCAGCCCTCCTTGTCGGCCTGGTCGGCGAACCGGGACCACAGGAGCTTGATCGCCGGCAGGCGGAGTTCCGTCAGCATCAGTTCGAGGCGGGCGGCATCGACGGGATCGGTGGTCTTCATGCGGCATCTCCAACAAGCTGGACGGTGCCCAGTTCGTCATAATCGGACAGTGGCGTCAGCGCGACGGTGACGTCCGGAACGCGGGCGGGATCGGGTGCGAAGCGGGCTTCCAGGGTCTTGAGATCGGGCAGCCGGCCGGCCGCGAGATCCTGGTCGAGCGCCTGGGCGAGGTCGGCCTCGCAGCCCCGCTCGTGGGCCAGCGCCAACAGGCCGACCATGATCTGGCAGGCCTTGCGGTCGGGCTGTGCCGCGAGCAGCGCTTCGAAGGCGCCGGCATAGGCGGCGCGTGGGAAGAGCTGGTCGCGGTAGACGAGGTTGAGCAGCGCCATGGGCTTGCGCTTCAGGGCATGGATGACGTGGCGATAGTCCACCACATGACCGTGCTTGCCGCTGGGATGGGAGCGCCCGCGCGGGACGGTCATCACGGGTGTCGCGCCGAGGAAGCACTCGAGCCGGTCGTCGTACAGCCGGACCCGCAGGCGGTGGCCGATCAGCCGCGAGGGCACCGTGTAGAACACCTTGCGCAGGGTGAAGCCGCCGCTCGAGGTCACCGTGACGAGGGCGTCCTCGAAGTCGCCGGTCCGGCGCTCCGGCAGGGCCTTGAGGGCGCCGCGCTCCAGGTCGATCCGCTTGCCCTGGCGGGCGTTGCGACGGCCGACGAGTTCATCGACGAAGCGCCGGTAGCCCGGCAGGTCGGTGAAATCGCGGCTGCCGCGCAGCAGCAGGGCGTCCTCCAGGGCCTTCTTCAGATGGCCGTGCGGACTTTCAATGGCGCCGTTCTCGTGGGCGACGCCGGTGTTGTTGCGCGTCGGGGTCATGCCGTAGTGGGCGCATAGGGCATCGTAGCGTCGGGTCAGGTCGTCGCGGGCGTCGTGGTCGAGGTTGCGGAAGGCCGCCGACAGGCTGTCGCTGCGATGCTCGGCCGGAACCCCGCCGAGCGCCCACAGGGCGTTCTGCAAGCCCTCGGCCAGGGCCACGAAGCTCTCGCCGCCCAGCACGACATGGGCATGTTCCCAGCCGGAGAACGCCAGGCGGAAATGATAGAGCCTGTGTTCGAAGGGCGTGCCGGCGATGTGGACGCCCAGCACCGCCACGTCGGTGAAATCGGACAGTCCCTGCAGGCCCGGAGGATGCTCCTGACGAAAGATCACCTCCCGCTCCGGCCCATGGACCGCCCGCCACGAGCGTATCCGGCGTTCGAGCGTCCGTCGGATGGCCGGTCCCAGTTCGGGATG
>DATHBY010000222.1:0-9613 GCA_035295885.1 Allosphingosinicella sp. | reverse complement strand
GATGAGCTTTCCACGAACGACTTGAACTCAGCGAAATTTTCAAACCGACCCGCTCTAAAGACACAAGGAAGATCCAAAGGATCACCCCCGAGACGCATTATGCGAGATGAAATATCCATGAGCTGACCCGGCTTAAAGCGAGCTTTATCTATTAGCTTGCCTTGCTCGGTCGCCCAGCGAGCTAGTGCATCCTGGGATACTTGGACCTCAGCATCCTTTCGCGACGCGTCAGATGTCTCCCCTAAGAGGACTCCGGTCAGCCCAGCAGGTGCCGTCGTCTCCTCTTGGAAAAGGCGTACCTCGCGATCGCGCGGCCTACCCCCGCAAAAGCCATCGACGGAAATGGCACATCCCGAAGCATGGAGGCGCCGGTGAGGTCCCACCTCAATTGCCGCTCTACCGACTACTTCACCATCCGCTTCCAAAATTGGCCGCAACCGATCCTTGTACGTCGCCACAAATTGGTCCCGTTCAGAGGGGCCCTCAGTAGCGAAAAGCTCACAGAGAAATGTTTCTGAGTCCGTGTGCACCCAATCCGCTGCGTGGGACCACACACACTTCCCGTCGATGGTCAAGTCCACATTAACATCTAACCCCACGATCATTCTACGCAAACGCTCCGCCAGAGAAGGTTGGTAACTGGGCGGGCCGTATGCTCCACGAGCGGAGCCTCCAGGCTTGAAGAAGGCATCAGTTGTAAGCTGAACGGTGACCCTGGTACTCGCCTCTTTCGCTAAATCCCCCTCGTTGGCCGGGCGGATTAATGGACGCTTTGAAAGTCTTGCGAACTCTAGGACACGAGCCTCTTTTCGAGCTGCATCGTAGCGCTTGGAAATTACCTTCACGTGTTCCCCGAAGAGGAATACCGAAAAGAACCCAATACCGAACTTCCCTGCAGTCCTTACGCGCTTGCTTCGCAATCCAGGAAACTCTTCTGACGCTAGCGCGGAGTTCCAAAAAGAGTTTCCGAAATCTATCAAAGGACCGGTTAAAACGCGTTGAGACATTCCAATCCCATTATCCTCAACATTAAGCCAGCGAGTTCCCTCGTCGTCGGTAAGTAACTCTACGGCAACTTTTCCCCACGTAGGATCAAGGTTATCTTGACCTCTCCTAGCACGGATCGCATCCACTGCGTTTTGGATTAATTCGCGGAGCGGCGCGAGCTTGTCGCCGCCATAAAGATTTTCCCCACCAATTGTTTTCGCGAGATGGACGGGATCCGAAACACGCACCTCGGCTTCCACGGGTTCCCAGCCCACGACCCGGACCTTTTTTGAAAACATCGTTGGGGATTCAATGCCAGCTACGCCGGACACGTGAAACGGCGGGCACCCGATGTCTTCCAAAAGTGCGTTAGAGTTACGAATTTCGCGGTCAACCATAACCGCGTTTTCGTAAGCAAGCCACCACGCGTCCGCCTCGCTTTGACCAAAGGGCGAACCCGAGAAAACCACTTTGGTCCCATCCAGAGCCATTTGGTTCAGCTTGTTTTGGAAATTCCAATGTACCTCTGATATTCCAGATGGTCTTAAGAGAGCATATAGAAATGTTGGGGCTCGCCGAGCGTCTAAATGTGCGGCATCAGCGCAACGCAGCATGCATGCCACCTTTATCTCATTTACAGTCCAATTTGGAGGTAATTCGATTGCTGCTCCAACCTTTGTTACTAAATTATCTGGTATATCGCGAATGTCCCAGTGGTGGCTATGGGCCACTTTTCCAATGCTATGCCCAAACGCATCCTTGAGCTCAATATTGGACAAAAGCCCCAAAGCCTCATCCTTACCAGGACGGGCAAGTTTAAGATCAAGAAGGCCTTCGGCCCGCTTCGCGTGCAGCTGCCGGAGCACTGTAAAAATTACTCTTCCGCGAATAGCCGCAGGAGCACCTCGAAGTTCGACGTCGTCCGGATGAGCACGGGCGTAAGAGTCCGCAAGTTCGGCTACTGCATCGCTCCATTCCGATGTAGTCGCTACCTCTGCCACTCCACCTGCATAACTCGCTAAACTCATGGCAGCGTCATGAAGTAGAACAGCGGCGCCAAAGACAAATGCTTCCGAGGGATTTACAGGAAAGTCTGGGCCCAGAAGTGTATCGGCTGTCTCCCACAGAGCGTCCAAATGCGTGACGTTGTGAACCGTAAGTTCTGGACAGTCATTCTGTATCTGTTCGGTTAGAAATTTTGCTCCCTTCCGCATATCCAGATAAGCCCGCCGAAGTATTTCACGACTCTCGTGATCTTCGTCCTTACGCCGTAGGCCGAGCGTCCGATTCCAAAGTCCGGTCTTCTCAAATCGTTCCGCCACGATGCTTGTCTCCCTGTCCTCAGGATGGCAGAAAACGAGCATTGTATCCACTAGGATGCTCATCTGCGAAGCGATCAACAGGAAGACTCCGTTGTTGCTGTCGAGCTCCCACCTCCCCCACCCGCGCACCTTGCAGAGCCCCGCAACCGCCCCGGCTCCCACCTTAGCCCGGCTCGAAGTACCACTTCGAGCCGAACCCTAGCTTCCCCCCGCCCTAATCGCCCGAAGCGTCTCCACTTCCTCCGGATGCCGGACCGGAAGCTCGATCAGCCCCACCGCCGCGTCCGACGGCGGCGTGGCGCCGCTCTCATATTTCTGGAAGGCGCGCTTGCCGCCGCCGATGGTCCGCCCCGCCTCCTCCTGGCTCAGCTTCAGCCGCTTGCGCGCCGCCCGGACGTGCGCCGCATATTGGTCGCGCGCTCGCGGAAGGCGCGATCGGCCTCCGCCAGGTCGTCACCTGTGTGGACGCCCTCGCCCCCCTCTTTTGGATACCAGCCCGGCACCTCGATCTCGCGGGCCAGCGAGCCGTAGCGGATCGTCTGCCGGCGAACGCCGCGGCGCAGAGCCTCGCCGGTCTCCGGATGGATGCGCTCCCCGCTCATCCCGCCCACGCCTCCACCTTCAGCCCCTCCACCCGCCGAAACTCCCCCACATTGCGGGTCACCACCGTCAGCCCCCTCGCCCGCGCCTGACCGGCGATGAGCAGATCGTAGGGGCCGATCGGCGTTCCCTTGCGCTTGAGCTCAGCCCGGATCTCGCCCGCAGCGCGAGCGTCTGAGTCACCGAACGGCAGCAGGGGCATGCCAAGGCTGTCGAGAAATTCTTGCTGCTTCCCACGGCGCCGAATATTGTGAGCGTCTGCGTGCAACTCGAACAGGACGATCGCCGAGAGTGCGATCCGATCTTTGTGAATACGGATTTGCCGCTTCAGATGACGATCGTCCCTGACCACCACCTCTATAAAGATGTTGGAGTCGAGCAGGAGCCGCATCAGTCGGAGCTGGCGTCCCGCTGCTCCCAATATTCCGGTCCAGGCCGGTCGAGCACCGCCCGAGCGAAATCCTCGTCGAACTTGCCGGCGAACCTGTCGATCCAGTCGCCTCTCGTCGCCGGCAGACCCGTCGCCGCCGCATAGGCGCGGCAGGCCCGAACGTCGGCGGGGGTCAGGGGCGGGAAGTCGGCGGCGAGGGTCTCCTCGCTGTCCCCATCCTCCAGCAGGCGCAGAATGTCCGCCACAGCGAAGTGGGTGCCGCGCACGGCGGGCCGGCCGCCGCACACGGAGGGATCGACGACGATCCGGGGATGGTTCGGCGCGTTCATGAAGTTCAGATTTAGCAAATCGCTAAGTCGAAGGCATGGGGAATTTCGCGATATACCAAGTTCGTATGCGCCCTCTGCTCCGCCGTCACCCCGGACCTGATCCGGGGGTCCACCTGTCCTTCCACCACGGCTGCAAGAGAAGGTGGATGCCGGATCATCCCGGACTTGATCCGGGACCGGCATGACGAAAAAGGTGTGACCCTTCCCCCCCGCCGACGCCCTTGCTAGAGCGCCCCCAAATTAAGCTAGTGGCTTAACCCGAAAGGCCCCGCATGACCGCCGTCGGCAACAATTCCCTGGGCACCCGGACCGAGCTTCAGGTCGGTCCGAAGCGTTACGCTTATTACTCCCTCTCCGAAGCCGCCGCCCAGCTCGGCGACATCTCCCGCCTGCCCTTCTCGATGAAGGTCCTGCTCGAGAATTTGCTGCGCTTCGAGGACGGCAAGACCGTCACCCGGGCCGACATCCAGGCGCTGGTCGATTGGCAGAAGGAGAAGAGCTCGACCAAGGAGATCCAGTACCGCCCCGCCCGCGTGCTGATGCAGGATTTCACCGGGGTCCCCGCGGTCGTCGATCTCGCGGCGATGCGGGACGCGATGGCCAGGCTCGGCGGCAACGCCTCGCAGATCAACCCGCAGGTGCCGGTCCATCTCGTCATCGACCACAGCGTGATGGTCGATGCGTTCGGGACCCCGCAGTCGTTCGCGAAGAACGTCGAGCTCGAATATCACCGCAACATGGAGCGCTACGAGTTCCTCAAATGGGGCTCGAAGGCGTTCGACAATTTCGAGGTGGTGCCGCCGGGCACCGGAATCTGCCACCAGGTCAATCTCGAATATATCGCCCGCGGAATCTGGTCCTCGGCCGATCCGTCGGGGGAGCAGGTCGCCTATCCCGACACTCTGGTCGGCACCGATTCCCACACCACCATGGTCAACGGCCTCGGAGTGCTGGGCTGGGGGGTCGGCGGGATCGAGGCGGAGGCGGCGATGCTCGGCCAGCCGGTGTCGATGCTGATCCCCGAAGTGGTCGGATTCCACCTCACCGGCAGCCTTCAGGAAGGGATCACCGCCACCGATCTCGTCCTCACCGTCACCCAGATGCTCCGGGCCCGCGGAGTGGTCGGCCGCTTCGTCGAATTCTACGGCGCCGGAGTCTCGGCGCTTTCGGTCGCCGACCGAGCCACCATCGCCAACATGGCGCCCGAATATGGGGCGACCTGCGGTTTCTTCCCCGTGGACGGCAAGACGCTCGATTACATGCGCCTCACCGGCCGCTCCGAGGAGCAGATCGCCCTCACCGAGGCCTATGCCAAAGCGCAGGGCCTGTGGCTGGAGGCGGGCGCCTGGCACGAGCCCCTCTTCACCGACACGCTCGAGCTCGACATGGACGGAGTCGAGCCCTCGCTGGCCGGCCCCAAGCGTCCCCAGGACAAGGTGCCGCTGTCGCGCGTCGACGAGGAGTTCGTCGCCAATTTCACCAAGGAATATGGCCACAAGCTGTCGGAACTCGAGCAGCGCCACCCCTGCGCCGGCGCGCCGGACGTGGCCGACATCGGCCATGGCGACGTCGTCATCGCCGCGATCACCTCGTGCACCAACACGTCCAACCCGGCCGTCCTCATCGCCGCCGGCCTCGTCGCCCGCAAGGCGCGGGCGAAGGGGCTGGACTCCAAGCCCTGGGTGAAGACGTCGCTGGCTCCGGGCTCGCAGGTGGTCACCGACTATCTCGACCGCGCCGGCCTGTCCGAGGATCTGAACGCGATCGGGTTCGACCTGGTCGGCTATGGCTGCACCACCTGCATCGGCAATTCGGGGCCTTTGCCCGAGCCCATCTCCGCGGCGATCGCGAAGCACGACCTCGTCGCCGCCTCGGTGTTGTCGGGCAACCGCAATTTCGAGGGCCGGGTCTCGCCGGACGTCCGCGCCAATTACCTCGCCTCGCCGCCTCTGGTGGTGGCCTATGCGCTCAAGGGCACGGTCGCGGGCGACATGATGGAGGAGCCGCTCGGCACCGGCTCGGACGGGGAGCCCGTCTATCTGAAGGACGTCTGGCCGTCGAACGACGAGATCCGCCGGCTGATCGACGCCCATGTCCATGGCGACATGTTCCGCGCCCGCTACGCCGACGTCTACAAGGGCGACGAGCAGTGGCGCTCGATTCCCGTGGCGGGGGGCGAGACCTACGCCTGGTCGGCGGGCTCCACCTACATCCAGAACCCGCCCTATTTCGAGGGCATGACGATGACTCCGACTCCCCCGTCGGACATCGCGAACGCGCGTCCACTGGCGATCTTCGGCGATTCCATCACCACCGACCACATTTCCCCGGCTGGCGCGATCAAGGCCGACAGCCCGGCCGGAACCTACCTCTCCGGGCACCAGGTCGCCCGCGCCGACTTCAACTCCTACGGCGCCCGCCGGGGCAATCACGAAGTCATGATGCGAGGCACCTTCGCCAACATCCGGATCAAGAACCGGATGATCCCGGGCACCGAAGGCGGCCTCACCCGCCACATCCCGACCGGCGAGACCATGCCCATCTACGACGCCGCGATGCGCTACAAGGCGGAGGGCATTCCGCTGGTGGTCATCGCCGGCAAGGAATATGGCACCGGTTCCTCGCGCGACTGGGCCGCCAAGGGCACCAATCTGCTCGGGGTGCGGGCGGTCATCGCCGAGACCTACGAGCGGATCCACCGCTCCAACCTGGTCGGAATGGGCGTGGTGCCGCTCCAGTTCGTCGGCGACATCCCGATCTTCGAGGGCACCGAGACCTTCTCCATCGCCGGAATCGCCCACCTCCAGCCCCGCCAGGAACTCGAAGTCGAGGTGACGAAGGCCGACGGCTCGAGCTTCGCCTTCACCGCCCGGGTCCGGATCGACACCTTGAACGAGCTCGAATATTTCCGGGCCGGCGGCATCCTCCATTACGTGCTCCGGAAGCTCGCGGCCTGAGCGCCTTCCAGCTCGCCATCGAGGCCGCCGGCTGGGGCGGGGCCCTGCTGATCCTCTCGGCCTATCTCCTCCTCTCGATGGAGAAGCTGACCGGCCGGTCGCGCCTCTACCAAGGGATGAACGTCGCCGGAGCGGCCGGTTTCGTCGTCAACAGCTGGTGGCACGGGGCCATTCCGTCCGCCTCGCTCAACGTGATATGGATGCTGATCGGCATGGCGGCGCTCCTTCGTATCGCCGGGCGGAGCCGGACCGAGGGGGTATCGTGATGATCGAACTGCTGCTTCTCGCCGTGCTGGCCAAGGCGGATCCGCCCTACGAGCCGCCACCGGAGCTCTTCTACCACCAGGCAGTCGCCTGCGCCGTCTCCCTCAAGCTGGAGGCCGGCAAGAAGCCCAGCCCGGCGCAGGCCGCGGATATGATGACCTGGGGCATGATCATCGCCGATACCGGCCGCAAGATCGGCCGCACCAGGGCTCAGGTCGACAGCGCTGACCTTCGGACCGCCGAGCCCTTCTACAAATATCTTAGGGAGAAGAAGCCGCCCGCCTTCGCCGCCCACCGCGCCTATTGCAAAGCCCTGTTCGTTGCTGATCGACCTTAGCCACAGCATCGAAGACGGCATGGTCACCTACAGGGGCCTGCCCGTTCCCCGCATCTGCGACTTCTGGGAGCGCGAATCCTCGGCGACCAATTACGACGACGGCTCGACCTTCCAGATCGGCCGGATCGACATGGTAGCCAACACCGGCACCTATCTCGACACGCCCTTCCACCGTTACGAGCAGGGCCATGACCTCGCCGCCGTCGGGCTCGACCGCCTGGCCGGCCTCCAAGGGCTGTGCGTCCGATCCGAAGGAATGGAGGCGAGCGCGGAGCTGTTCGACGGCCTCGACGTCGCCGGCAAGGCGGTGCTGGTCCACACGGGCTGGGACCGCCACTGGCGCACCGAGGCCTATCATTCGGACCACCCCTTCCTCGCCGAAGCCGCCGCCCGGCTGCTGGCGGAGCGGGGCGCGGCCCTGATCGGAATCGACAGCTACAATATCGACGACACCCGCACCCGCCGCCGCCCCGTTCACACCATCCTGCTCGGCTCCGGCACCCTCATCGTCGAGCATATGACCGGCCTCGCCGAGCTCCCGCCGAGCGGCTTGCGCTTCACCGCCGCCCCGCCCAGGGTCGTCGGCATGGGCACCTTCCCGGTGCGGGCGTTCGCGGAGATAGAGTAGCCGGCGCGGTTCAGCGGGCCGACAGTTTCGCTGCCGTATCGACAAGGCTCCCCCTGTACGTCAGTCAGGAGTGCCCCGTCATGCTCCAGCCCCTCTTCGCCGCTTTGGCTCTCACCGCCGCCGGCCCGGCCGCAACCGTGCCCGCCGCGGAGCCGGCGAAGCCCTCGCTTCTCAACCCGCAGATCGATTATGACGGCTATCGGTCGCTGATCGCCGAGGTCCAGCCTTACCGGCGCACGCGGCTGATCGACTGGGAGACGTTCGTCGCTGCCGCCGCCGAGCCAGACGTTCTGATCCTCGACGCGCGCTCCGCCGAACAGTTCGCCGCCGGCCATATTAAGGGCGCCGTCAACGTGCCCCTGCCCGAATTCAGCGATGAGCGACTGGCCGAGGTGATCGGCCGGCCGGATCGACCGATCCTCATTTACTGCAACAACAACTTCCGCAACGATCGCCCGCCCGTCATGCTGAAGAGCGGCCGGCTCGCGCTCAACCTTTCGACCTTCACCCACCTCTACGGCTACGGCTATCGCAACGTGCGCGAGCTGAACGACGTGATGGACTTCAACGATCCGAAGGTGAAGTGGGTGAAGGAGGACGGCTCAGGCGGCGCAAGTCGAGCTGGCCGCGGCCGCTAGAGCGGTCTGCAGCCGGTCGAACAATGCCTCCGTCAGCCTGTCTCCCTCGATACCCTCATAGGCGCCGTCGTTCCAGGCTCCCATGCCGCCGAATACCCACGCCCTCCGGCACGCACCGAGGATTCGCTCGGCCTGCGGCGAGAGGAAGCCAGTCGGTCCCAGGGTGAGGAGGAAGTCCGGATCGGGCGATGTCCGCCGTTCGAGCATGGCGAGTGCTTCTGCGAAGGAGGTGGCGAAATGGGAGTCGATCCGCTGGGCAAAGGCCCAGATCGCAACGAGGGCTGCCGCCAGCTCCTGATCGACTTTCTCGAGATCGGTCTCGGCGGCGGGCAGTGAGGCTGTCGGCGGCGCGCCGTGGTAGATGACTGACCACGGCTTGTCCTCGGCGGCGGAGCCGTTCGAAAACCTCCAATCGTCGAACCACAGGCGAGGAGTCGGGCTTCCCACGGTCTCAAGCAGCCATACCGACCCGCCGTCGACCAGACCCACATCCATCCAGTCCTCAATCTCCACCCGCTGGCGGCGCACAGCGTGCAAACGCAGTCCTCTGCAATCCTCCGCCAGGCCCGTGAACCACGCCAACGGGTCCGGCGCTACCAGCTTCTCCCGTTCGGCTTCCCAGCCCTGCGCGGCCTCGACAAAGCGAACGCTTTCGCAGAAAGCGAAAAGGGGTGACTCCGGCCAGAAACGGCGGATGTCGCGACCTTGCAGAAAAGCATTGCCGGCTATGATCAGGCCGATCGACAGTTCTATTGACCCCTGCACCTCGCTCAGACCTCTCCAAGCGCGGCGGCCAGCCAAGGCGGCACCAGGGCCACCCCGAGATCGTCGAGGCGTCGGTGGTCCACCGCCAGGCCCAGGTCCGGATAGTGGATCCGGGTCCGCGGGCCGGGTGCGTCGGCGGGAACCACGACCAGCCGCCGGTTGACCTTCGAGCGATAGTTCATCCGAGCCGTATTCTCCTGGCCGACATAGCAGCCCTTGGTGAAGCTCACCCCGTTCAGCTCGGCGGCGTTGCATTCGAGCCAGAGCGTCTTGTCGGAGCCGAGCTCCGCCCGCCCTTCCGTGACGCCGAGGCGCAGGCGGTGCTCGAGCCAGCCTTGCGCCGGTTCGCCAGTAGGGGCGAGCCAACGGCGGCCGAGCTCCGGCAGGCGCGGATC
>DATHBY010000221.1:0-2532 GCA_035295885.1 Allosphingosinicella sp. | reverse complement strand
CGAACTGTGGATCGGCGAAGCGCTTGCGGCCCAGGCGGCACCGGTGGCCCTGATCCTGATCGTCGGCGCCTGGGCCAATTCCTTCGCGCAGGCGCCGTTCGTGATGCTCCAGGCGTCGGGCCGGCCGGATCTGGCTTCCAGGCTGCTCGTCGCCGAGATAGTCCCTTACTGGGCGGCGCTGATCGGCGGCATCCATGCGTTCGGGCTCGTTGGCGCCGCGGCAGCCTGGGCGTTGCGGGCGATCGTCGACACCTTGCTCCTCTACGCCTTCGCGGGGCTGGGGCTGGCCCAGCTCAAGCCCCTGGCCGTGCCCGCCTGCCTGGTCGCGGCCGGAGCGCTGGCGGCGGCGCGGATCGAGGGTCCGGAGGCTTATTGGGTCATCGCCGGCCTCGCCGCCGCCTCGCTGCTCTGGACCCTCTTCAACATTCCCGACGCTTTCCGCGGCCGTCTCGGCGCGGGCATCGCCCGGCTGCCGCGCGTCCGCCCGGCCACCGGAGGTCAAGCGTGACTACCCCCAGCATCTCGGTCGCGATGGCCACCTGGAACGGCGCGGCTTATTTGCCCGAGCAGCTGGACAGCCTGGCGAAGCAGGAGCTTCTCCCTTCCGAGCTGGTGGTCCGCGACGACGGCTCCACCGACTCCACGCTCGAAGTGCTTGCGCAATTCGCCGAGCGCGCTCCCTTCGCCGTCCATGTCAGCAGCAACCCTCGCAACCTCGGCGTCCGCTCGACCTTCGAGAAGGCGATCTCGCTGTGCATCGGCGACATCATCTTCCTGTGCGACCAGGACGATTACTGGGCTCCCGAGAAAATCCGGCGGGTCGTCGAGACCTTCGAGCGCGACGCTAGAACCATGGTCGTCCTCAACGACAAGAGGATCGCCGACGAGCGGCTCAATCCGTCGGCCGCGACGGTGCTCGGCAACATGCGCCGCGCCGGCACTCCGGATATCAGCTTCATCGCCGGCTGCTGCTCGGCCTACCGCCGCGAATGGCTTCCGGTCGCTTTGCCCATCCCGTCCGATCTGCCCTATCACGATTGGTGGATCGCGGCGCTGGCGCACCAGCTCGGAGTCTCGCACATCCTCGACGAGCCGCTCCAGCTCTACCGGCGCCACGAATCGAACGCCTCGGTCCACCCGCATTACCAGGACCGGCCGCTGGGCCTTCGCGACCGGCTCCGCGGCGAGCTCGGCGCCATGTCCGGCCCCCGCAGGCGCTCGCTTCGCGAATTCTGGGCAAAGGACGTAGCGGCCCATGACGATATGGCCCGCCGGATCGAGGACCGGCTCCCCGCCCTTGCCGCGATGGGGCTCGAGGCGAAGGCCCGGGACACTCTCGAGCGGCTGAAAGCCCGCAATCGGGTAGCGCGGGCGCGCCTCGCCGCCGTCAGCTCCCCCTGGCATCGCCGGGTGAAGCAGATCTGGAGCCTGTGGCGCTCGGGCGATTACGCGCAATTCTCGGGCTGGAAAAGCGCTGTGAAGGACCTGGTGCAGTGACGGCTCCCGGGTGGTCGCGCTCATTCCGTCACCCTGAATTTGTTTCAGGGTCCAGGCCTCCGCCTCCCTGCCGCGTCGAGACTGGACGCTGAGACGGGTTCATCATGACAGGGAGGGCTGGGCGGCCGCGGGCTACCCCTCACCCATCTGGGTCAGGACGAAGGCATAGGATTCCGCGATCTCGCGCAGATGCTCCCAGCGGCCCGACTTGCCGCCATGGCCGGCGCCCATGTTGATCTTGAGGAGCAGCGGGTTGCCGTCGGTCTTCGTGGCTCGAAGCTTCGCCGCCCATTTCGCCGGCTCCCAGTAGGTGACCCGGGGATCGTTGAGTCCGGCGGTGATCAGCATCGGCGGATAGGCCTGCGGCTTCACCTGGTCGTAGGGGCTGTAGCTCCGGATCAGCTCGAAGGCCGCCTTGTCCTCGATCGGATTGCCCCATTCCGGCCATTCGCCGGGGGTTAGCGGCAGGCTCTCGTCGAGCATGGTGTTGAGGACGTCGACGAACGGCACGTCGGCGACGACCGCGCCCCACAGCTCCGGATCGGTATTGGCGACGACGCCCATCAGCTCGCCGCCCGCCGAACCGCCTGAGATGGCGATATTGCCGGGGCGGGTGAAGCCTTGGGCGACCAGGCCCCTGGCGGCGTCGACGAAGTCGTTGAACGTGTTCGTCCTCTTGTCGAGCTTGCCGTCGAGCGCCCAGCCGTGGCCGAGATCGTCGCCGCCGCGGATATGGGCGATGGCGTAGGCGAAGCCGCGGTCGAGCAGGCTGATCCGGCTGGTCGAGAAGCCCGGCGGTACCGCATAGCCGTAGGCGCCGTAGGCGTAGAGGAAGAGCTTGCCCTTGCCGTCCTTGCGGAAGCCCTTGCGGTAGACGATCGAGACAGGCACCTGCTTGCCGTCCCGAGTCGGGAGCATCAGCCGCTCGCTCTCATAAAGCGAAGGATCGTAGCCTGAGGGGATCTCCTGGACCTTGAGCGTCTCCAGCCGGCGCTCGGCGGGATGGTAATCGTAGACCGTCATCGGAGTGACCAT
>DATHBY010000220.1:0-2796 GCA_035295885.1 Allosphingosinicella sp. | reverse complement strand
CCCGCCACCGATCGCCTGCACCACGCCGTGCCGCCCTGCCAAAGCTCGCTCTGCCGAAGGATCACGGATAGCGCTGCCGCGCGTGGACGACAGCGCGATCTCCACAGCCTCGCCCTTCACCCGATAGATCAGGATGTAGTTCGGATGCACAACGGCCTCGCGCGTGCCGGGTGCCCGGCCGGGCCGGTAGAGGAAAGGGTGATCGGGCAGCCGCTCCGCGCAGGCTTCGATCGCCTGCCCCAGGCTCGCCGCGGCGGCCTGGTTCCGCTCGGCGAATAGGTGATGATGCTCCTGAGGTCGTCGCGAGCCGAAGGCCGCCAGACGAGCTTCAGCATGGTTCGGCGGGTCTGCCCTTGCGCTCGATGATCGCCCGCATCTCGGCCATCACCTCGTCATGGGGGATGCTCGGCCGCTCGTCCGCCAGCGACGCCGCCACCTTCGCCCGCAGCCATTCTTCATAGGCTGCGGCCTCCTCGGGGGTGGCGAATTCCGAGACGATCGGCGATTGCTCGTTCATGGTCTCGGCATAGCCGAAAAGGGCCATGGCGCCAACGCAGCGCCGCCGGCCTCTTGGCAGGTCCGCCATAAACGAACTCCGCATCCGCGCCCGCCTTGCCTTGTGCCGCCTCCCGCCCCGGCCTAAAATCGCCGCCGATCGGAGACGCACATGGACCGCCGTCCGCCGGGCCTCGGCCCCGAGAGCGAAGAAAATCAGGCACCGCCGCGTGACGCTGCAGACCCGGCCCGCGACCTGACCGAAGCCGAGTGGGACCGGATCCTCCCCCCGATCGACGAGGACGACCCGGAATGGCAGGCCTACGCGCGGCGGAAGGTGCGCGAGTCGCTCGACGATCCGCGACCAAGCATTCCGGCCGAGGAGGTACGACGGTACCTGCGCGAGCTGCACGAAGCGCATCTGAAGCGTGGCGGTTGAGCTCGATTATCGTCCAGAGGCCCGGGCCGATTTGGCTTCGATCTATGCGTGGCTGGCCGATCGATCGGATGCTGCGGCGGCCTTCGCCTATGTCAGCCGAATCGAAGCTGCCTGTCAGCGACTGATCGAATTCCCGCGGCGCGGCTCACCGCATGACCCCTTGGAACCGGGACTGCGCAGCGTCCCCTTCGAGCGTCGAGCGACCATTTATTATCGAGTGACGGAGTCCGCGGTCGAAATCGTCCGTGTTCTGTATGCCGGCCTCGATGCGGACCGGGAGTTCAAGCGCTAATCCCGGATCAAGGTACCACTTTGATCCGAACTTACTCCTCGCCCATCCGCAACGCCGCGATAAACCCGTCTTGGGGGATGCTGACGCTGCCATATTCTCTCACCGCTTCTCGCCCACCTTCCGCTTGTCGAGGAGCTTGCGTTTGCGATCGATGTCGCCGCCGCAGCGACAGCAATGCCGCCCGCGAAAGACTATAGTCCCTGCGCCGTCGCCCTTCCGGCCGTAGCGCTTCCAAGAGAGGTTCCCGAGATGAAGAAAGCCGCGCTCATCGTCCTCACCCTGTTCCTGGGCCTCTCCAGCCCCGCTTCCGCCTTCGACGGGCTCAGGCTTCGCCATGTCTATTACGCGACAGTCGATAAGGAGGAAGTGGTCGGCTATACGCTGTTCTGGTGCGACAACACCGCGACCGGCAACGGCTATATCACCCCTTATTACGACGAGGAGCATTACGACTGCCCGTAAAGGTGGCGTCGATCCACGCCCACGAGGCGGCGATTCGCGGCGGCCTCTCCGTCACCCCGGACTTGATCCGGGGTCCACCTCTTTTGCGGCGAAAGTTGGATGCCGGATCAGGTCCGGCATGACGCAGGAGGTTACTCCTCCCCCATCCGCAGGGCCGCTATGAACGCCTCCTGCGGGACGTGCGAGCACCGGCAGCACGGGGTGCTGACGGCGCGCAGCACGCGATCCCTCTCCGCTACTCTTCGCCCATGCGGAGAGCGGCAATGAAGGCTTCCTGAGGGATCGAAACCGAGCCGTATTCCCGCATTCGCTTCTTGCCCTCTTTTTGTTTGTCCAGCAGCTTGCGTTTGCGGGAGATGTCGCCGCCGTAGCATTTGGCGGTTACGTCCTTGCGGAGGGCGGCGATGGTCTCGCGGGCGATGACCTTGCCGCCGATCGCGGCCTGGATGGGAATCTTGAAGAGGTGGCGGGGGATGAGGTCCTTGAGGCGCTCGCACATGTGGCGGCCCCGCGCCTCGGCGGCCGCCCGGTGGACGATCATGCTCAGCGCGTCGACCGGCTCGTTGTTGACGAGGATGTTCATCTTGACGAGGTCGCCCTCGCGGTGGCCGATCTGGTGATAATCGAAGCTGGCGTAGCCGCGCGAGATGCTCTTCAGCCGGTCGTAGAAGTCGAACACCACCTCGTTCAGGGGAAGCTCGTAGGTGAGCTGGGCGCGGCCGGCGACATAGGTCAGGTTCTTCTGGATCCCGCGCCGGTCCTGGCAGAGCTTGAGGATGGGGCCCAGATAGTCGTCGGGGACGTAGATGACCGCCTCGATCCACGGCTCCTCGATGCTCTCGATCCGGTTCGGGTCGGGCATGTCGGCCGGGTTGTGGAGCTGGATGATTTTCGCCGGCTCCTCCTTCGAATGGCCGAGGTGGACGTTGTAGATGACGCTCGGCGCCGTCGTGATCAGGTCGAGGTCGTATTCGCGGGTGAGGCGCTCCTGGATGATCTCGAGGTGAAGCAGACCGAGGAAGCCGCAGCGGAAGCCGAAGCCGAGCGCGGCGGACGTCTCCATCTCGAAGCTGAACGACGCGTCGTTGAGGCGGAGCTTGGAGATGCT
>DATHBY010000219.1:0-4285 GCA_035295885.1 Allosphingosinicella sp. | reverse complement strand
GGAGCATTGCCTCCATCGCCTCCAGCCGGAGGTCCACGTGCCGCTGCCCAGCCTCGAGCCCCGAGAAGTACGCCGTGATCTTCTGGCTCGTGTCCGCCGTCGAGATCGCCCGGACATCGCGCCCGAAGCCCTCCAGCGCCGGCCGCTCCACGTAGGTCACCCGGTGCAGCACGCGCCAGCACTTGTTCGGCTTCGCCGCGCGCGCCTGCCGGAGCGCCGCGCCTCCTCGTCGTTGCCCATCAGCCACTCGGGGTCGACCACGTAGCCGAAGAAGTCGTGGAAGTGGCTCGCGTTCCCCTCGAGGTAGAACGTCATGAACCGGTAGCGGTCGACCTTCTCCCCCGGCTGAAGCGGCCGGTCCTGGAGATCGGTGATCCCGTCGTCCTCGACCCCGAACAGGTCCACCTCCAGCTCGAAGCTCTTCGAGCTCGTCTGCGACTTCGTCTGGCTGCTGCTGCTGCCGCCGTTGCCGAGGAGGCTCAGGCGGTTCTTGAAGCCGGCGACCAAAGAGCCTCGTCAGGCTTGCCGGGCGTCTCCTCCTGTTCAAGGAGGGTCTCCCCAGGGTGGGGGTGGTCCAACGCGACGCGTCAGCCAGCGAAGAACTTCATGTAGCTCTCGAGCCCGCAGGGAAGGGTCGCCGGGATCGCTGGAGGGCGCGTCGCTCAGGGGCGCGCAGCTTCGGCGACCGAGCTTCCCTCCCAACTGGCCGCGACATAGATCCGCTTCTTCGCCGGCAGATCGTAAACGTCGATCTTCCACCTGCCCTCTTCGCTGAGATAACCCACCCCGGGCCTTCCGCCGACGGTGAACTGGAGCTGCGAATCCGCCGCCGCCGCGAGCCGCTTCTCGATTTCTGCCTTCCATGCCGCGCCCTCGACGACCTCGAAGCGCGCCTCGCCGCCCGTCGCATAGCCGGTGCGCACATCGATCGATCCAATGGTTTTTTCGGCGAGGAGCTCCTTCATTGGATCGGGGAGACCTTCGGGGATCAGCGCCGGGAGGAGGGCCCGCGCCTCCGCGAGCGTCAGCGGCTTCGCGGCGGAGGTCGCGACGCACGCGTAGTTGCCCTCGATCCCGGGAAGGCCTGCGTGGCCGGTCAGCGTTATCGAGTGCCGATTCGCCCCGTCGCCCCATTGCACCTCGGCCGACGACGTCTTCGACTTCGGCGCCGGGGGAACCGCTTTCGGCTCTTTCCCGGTCGCCGAGCGCAGGCGGCGCAGCAGCGCATCGGGCTCTTTGCCGAGGTCGAGCCCCACGTCGCCGCTGGCCTGCCACGCAATCCATCCCCCGAGGCTCTCGCCGCCGGCCGGCGGGTCGGCCTCGAACCCGACCCATTTGTCCCCTTCGGCCGCGCCCATCGCGGCGACGAGCAGCGCCGGAAGCCGCGCGCCGTCGGGCAGGTCGGCGAGGCGCGGCGGGCACGTCGTCTCTCCGGACGCCGGACCTGGAGACGCGGCGCTCGGAGCCGGGGAAGGCGGTGCGTCAGCGGCGGGCGGCGCGGGCGTGCCCGAGCAGCCGAGACCTGCCCCGAGAGCGGCTGCGGCGAGACCGATAAAGAGATTGAGGCCGTGAGGTTTTCGCATCGGCGGCAAGGTGAGCTCCCCCTCTGGGACCCATTGCGGGCCGGTCAATGCCGGACGCGACACCCGCATATCGCTCACCGGTTGGGCGAATCGAGCACCCAGTTATCCCCCTCCCCTGCGCGCGCCGCGTTTACGTAGACGGCCTCCCGGCCGCACCCGCTCGCTTCATACCGGCGCGGGGTGGAAGCATCGAGAGGCTTCGCCACGATTTCCCCCGCGGAGCAATTGAAATCCATGGCAGCGCGCTCCTGCACCTTCGCCTCTGGAGTTGAAGGCCCACACCCGACGATGGCAATCGCGGGGAATAAAAAGAGAATGCTTCTGTAAAATATCATCACTCCGCTGTCCTTTTTACGTCAATCGCGCCGCGGGAGGTCGTGGGGGGCGCTCTCAGCCGCCGGAGGCGGGAGGCGGGGGCGGCGGGCCTTCGAACTCCGGAACGCCCTCGCCGCCGTGCTCCCACTGCGGGCGGCTTCGCGTGTAGATGGCGACCTGCGGCTTGAACCCGGACGTATCGTCCAGGGTGCCGGCGGTGAGGAGGACCAGGCCCGGCATCCCGTCGGACTCCGAGAAGATCAGGCTGCCGCACGTCGGACAGAAATTGCGGGTGAGGGTCCGCTTGCTATCGCCGACCACGCTGAAGCCCTTGGTCTCGCCGGTGATTTTGACCCCCGAGCGAGGCATGGCCATGGCCGGGACATGCCCGCTCCCGGTGGCCTTCTGACAGTCGCGGCAGTGACACAGGCCGGTGAACACCGGCTCGCCTTCCACCTCGTAGCGCACCGCCCCGCACAAGCATCCGCCCGTCTTCATCGATGATCTCCGATCTTCGTCAATGTTCGTCCAAACAGCGCCGTCGGCCTGACCGGCATCCTCGCACCCGGCTCGGGGCCTGTAAAGAAGGTCAGCCGAGAGGGCGCGTGGTCTTCGTGGAGCTTCTCCGGTAGATTGCGTCGAGATGTACTTCGGCACGCGCCCCCGGGGCCGGAGACGGTCTCCAGTCTCGCCGCCGCATGGTATCCTCCCTTTGAGGTCCGGGGGTTCGGTGAGAGACGTGGAGAGCGCGCAGATCAAGGTTTCCGTCGTAGGCGAGCCGCTGGATACGGCTGCGCTGAGCGCGGCGCTCCTCGAGGCGGGTTACGAGCCGAAAACCCAGAGCGCCGCCCCGGAGTCGTTCGACGCCGATGTGCGAGCGGTCGTTATTGATGCGTTCGGGAAGGATCCCGCGGAGGCCATCGCTCGGGCCCACGGCCACGGCTGTCCAGTCGTGCTCTCGTGCGCCCGGCGCCTCCCGAAGCCGCGGCCCTCGGATGTCTTTTATATTGAAGGCGGCTCAGGACCTCTTATCCAGCGGCTGCGCGCGGACGCCTACGTGTCCCGACCCGAGGATCTGGCCGAAGCCCTGGATTATATAGTAAACGACGAGCGCGACCTCCGGGCCGCCGGGCCGCTCCGGCTGACGTTCCTCGGCTGCACCGGGCTGCGCCACGAAATGCCCTTCCCCATTGGGGTCGTCTTCCCTCTCTCTGCAACCAAGGCGACCACCCTGGGGCGCAGCAGCACCGCCGATATTTCAATCGCGTCGGGGACGGTGGCTCGCCTGCACGCGCGCGTCCAGTGCACAGGGAGCCGCGTGCTCGTTGAGGATCTGCAATCGACGAACGGCACGTGGTCCGGCGGCGTCCTCTCGCAGGTCCACGAGATCGCGCCGGGGGACGAGCTATCCATCGCCGGCTTCTTTCGAATGAGGCTCGACGGCGGCGCGCTCGGTCCCTACCGCTGAGACGCGGAGCAGGGTGAGCTCCCGTCAGGGCGCCCGGCTGTCGCGCAGGAGCCCGCTGATCATCGTGATAAACTCGTCTTTCGTGGCCGATTTCGAGATAAACGCGCTCACCGAGAGGCGGCTCGCGAGGTCGCGCAGCTTGTCCGGGTCCAGGCTGCTGCATAGCAAGACCTTTATCTTGCTGATCGCCTTGGTCTCCCGGATAAGCTCCACCATCTTTTGCCCGTCCAGCCCAGGCATCATCACGTCCAGAATGACCAGATCAAAATTCCCGTGCATCAGGGCGCCGATCGTCCCGAAGGGCCCCCGCTGAAAGAACGTGTCAAAGCCGGCCCTCTGCAGGGCGCGCTGCATGAGCTCCCCGAACTCGTCGTCGTCGTCGACAATCATAATCCGCGCCAGCGACCCGCCCCTGCGCGAGCTCGCCGCGGGCCGCTCGCTGCGGCCCCCTGATGACATACTCATTGCGTCTTCCTCTAGCCGACGGTCCTTGGAAATGGGTGCGCGGGACCGACTTCGTTATCGTGGCACGCGCAGATCATCAATGAATTCTCGATGTCGTCGCCGGCCTTCGCGGTCGCTCCGCCGCGGTGGTGTTGACGCTATCCAGCAGCTTATCCGCAAAGCCCCCCCGAGCACAAGGGAGAAGGAAAGCGCTGCGATAGACGCGCTCTTCCACTCCAACACAGTGGCGTTGTGCGGCGCGAAATGTTTCCCCGACCGTCAGGCAACAAGACCCGCAATTGGCACCCCCGTTTCTAGAGCGGTTCCCCATCGGCTCTGGTACAGCGCTGCAAAGAGCGGTGCTCAATCGCACAGGAGACGGGTCCAGATCGGCGTTTTCGGCGCGCAAGCGTCCTCCGGGACGCTGAGCACCGAAAACGTCGAGATGGGCCCGTATCCGAAGCGAGTGAGCGCC
>DATHBY010000218.1:0-2272 GCA_035295885.1 Allosphingosinicella sp. | reverse complement strand
CATGGCTGGCAAGCGCTCTGCATTCAGCGAGGTTCCTTGCATTATCTGCCAAAAAGTATATACACGAAGTATATACGGAGATCGAATATGGGCAGCGTAAAGGATGAGCAGGAAGAATATCGCCAGCGCATCGGCCGGCTTTTCGGGTCCATGCCGTGGCTCAAGCCCAAGGACGTCAAGACGTTCAAGGCTAAGGTGTTCAAGTCCGGCAACTCTCTCGCCTTGCGTCTCCCTGCGGGACTCGGTCTGACCGCAGGCATGGAAATGAACCTGCGCGTCGAGGACGGGGAGCATTTCACCTTCGAGCCCGTCGAGCGGCGGAAGCGAAAGTTCAATGTCGAAAAAGTCTGGGGCTCGGCCACGGGACTGGAGCTGATCAAGCCCGAAGACCGGCTGTTCTCCGACAGGCGCCTGCTCTGGGACGACCCCGATGGCGACCCGACGGATTCGAGATGAAATACCTTTTCGACAGCAACATCATCATCATGACGGTGATGGCGATGAATCAAGCGCTGCAGCGGCGACTGGCCGGCTGTGACGAGGGCGATATCGTCACCTCCGCCATCGCCTATGCCGAGGTGGTCCACCGCGCCGTCAGGGGCAAACCGCCGGGTTTCGAGAAACTTCAGGCTTTCGTCGAGGAAGCTCCGGTGCTGGATTTCGACCTCAAGGCGGCTCAAGTTTACGCCACTTTGTCGTTCAAGCGAGCCAGCTATGATCGACTGATCGCCGCGCATGCCCTGTCGCATGGTCTGACCCTGGTGACGGATAACGAGGCCGATTTCGATGACATCCCCAATTTGAACGTCGAGAATTGGGCGAAAGGATGAGTTGGGCCGCATCCATTCTGACCCTCTACCCGGAAATGTTTCCGGGGCCGCTCGGAGTCAGCCTGGCCGGGCGCGCGCTGTCTCAAGGCATCTGGTCGCTGGACACCATCCAAATTCGCGATTTCGCTACCGACAGGCACCGCTCGGTCGACGACACTCCTGCCGGCGGCGGGGCCGGGATGGTGATGCGGGCCGACGTGCTCGGCGCGGCCGTCGACCATGTGCTCGAGCGGCGGCCCGAACTCCCCCTGCTCGCCATGACCCCCCGCGGCCGCCCCCTCGCCCAGGCCTTCGTCCGGGAGCTCGCCGCCGGCCCCGGAGTCTCGATCCTGTGCGGCCGTTTCGAGGGTATCGACGAGCGCCTGTTCGAGGCCCGGCCGATCATTCCCGTCTCGATCGGAGACTACGTACTCTCAGGCGGCGAGATCGGAGCGTTCGTCCTCCTCGACGCTTGCGTTCGGCTGCTCCCCGGGGTAATGGGCGCGGCCTCCAGCGGAGAGGAAGAGAGCTTCGAGAACGGGCTTCTCGAATATCCGCACTATACCCGACCTGTCGAATGGGAAGGGCGCGGGATCCCTGAAGTGCTGCGATCGGGGGATCATGCGAGGATCGCTGCCTGGCGCCAAGCCAAAGCGGCGGCCGACACACGGTCAAGGCGGCCGGACCTGGTCGAGCGTCATCGGGACGCGCGAAGGCCACCGCCCTCTGGCGCGCAGCGCGAAGAAGAGAGCGAAGAGAAATGAACCTCATTCAGCAGCTCGAGGCCGAGGCCATCGAGCAGTCCCTCCGGGGCCGTCCCATCCCCGAATT
This sequence comes from Allosphingosinicella sp., assembly GCA_035295885.1. GTDB lineage: Bacteria > Pseudomonadota > Alphaproteobacteria > Sphingomonadales > Sphingomonadaceae > Allosphingosinicella. The sequence goes on along the minus strand of DATHBY010000218.1, from coordinate 632 downwards.
CCGCCCCGGCGATACGGTCCGGGTCGGCGTGCGCGTCGTCGAAGGCGAGCGTACCAGGATCCAGAATTTCGAGGGCGTCTGCATCGCCCGCGCCAACCGCGGTCTCGGCTCCTCGTTCACCGTCCGCAAGATCAGCTTCGGCGAGGGCGTCGAGCGGGTCTTCCCCCTCTACTCGCCCAACATCGAGACGATCGAGGTCGTCCGCCGCGGCGCCGTCCGTCGGGCCAAGCTCTATTATCTGCGCGGGCGCACCGGCAAGGCTGCCCGAATCGCCGAGCGCCGCGACACGCGCCCGGACAAGGCGGCCGCGGCTGCCAAGACGGCGACCCCCGAGACCGAGACCGCCGAGGGCTGAGCCTTCGCGAGGGCGGAATTGCAAAAGCGGGGAGGGCAGGCACTTCTCCCCGCCCTGCGTCCGTCACCCTGAGCTTGTTTCAGGCTCCAGGGTCGAGCCGCCGAGCGGGTGGAGAAGTGGATGCTGAAACAAGTTCAGCATGACGGTGCTGGCCGCTAGATTTTGTCCTATTGTGATGGAAGCGGGGCATTCGTCATGCCGGACTTGATCCGGCATCCACCTTCTTCCTCCACCGGGATTGAGAAAAAGGTGGACCCCGGATCAAGTCCGGGGTGAC
>DATHBY010000217.1:0-5214 GCA_035295885.1 Allosphingosinicella sp. | reverse complement strand
GTCCGTTCCGAGCTTGGCCGCATAACCGGCCTTCTGCAGGGCTTGGACCACCGTGCCGGGATCTTGTGCCGTGACCATTTGCGCTTGTGCCGGAAGCGCCCAGGCGCCGGCTGCGGCGACGATTGCAAGCCACTTGAATCTCATCTCAATCCCCCCTTTTCGAAGCGCCAGACTGTTCCGGGCGCCGATGCCTGTCAATGTCCCCAAGAGTGTTGCGGAGGCGGGGCGGCTCGCCTAGAAGCCGCGCAGCTTCGCACCCCCTGGAGAGTCTCGATGGCGTCCACCGCCGCCGAATATCTGCCCATCCTCCTGTTCCTTGCCGTCGCCTTGTCGCTGTCGCTGTCCTTCGTCGTCCTGCCGATGATGATCGCGAAGCTCACGGGCGCGGCCAATCCCTATCCGGACAAGCTGGCGGAATATGAGTGCGGCTTCCCCGCCTTCGAGGACAGCCGGGCGCAGTTCGACGTCCGTTTCTACCTGGTCGCGATCCTGTTCATCATCTTCGACCTCGAGGCCGCCTTCCTGTTCCCGTGGGCGGTGACCCTCGGTTATATCGGGATCGCCGGCTGGGCGGCGATGATGATCTTCCTCGTCGAGCTCACCCTGGGCTTCGTCTATGCCTGGAAGAAAGGCGCGCTCGAATGGGAGTGATCCTCGATCCCAGGCATGAGAATGCGCGGCCGTCCGACCTGCAGCAGCCGGATCCCGCCTTCTTCAACGACCTTAGTGCAGAAGTCACCGACAAGGGCTTCCTCGTCACCTCGACCGAGGATCTGTTCCAGTGGGCCCGGACCGGCTCGATGTGGTGGATGACCTTCGGCCTCGCCTGCTGCGCGGTCGAGATGATCCATGCCAACATGCCGCGCTACGACCTTGAACGGTTCGGAGTGGCCCCACGGGCGTCCCCGCGCCAGTCGGACGTGATGATCGTCGCGGGAACGCTCTGCAACAAGATGGCTCCGGCTCTGCGGCGGGTCTACGATCAGATGTCGGAGCCGCGCTACGTCATCTCCATGGGCAGCTGCGCCAATGGCGGCGGCTATTACCATTACAGCTATTCCGTCGTCCGCGGCTGCGACCGCATCGTGCCCGTGGACATCTACGTCCCCGGCTGCCCGCCGACCGCCGAGGCCCTGCTCTACGGCGTCATGCAGCTGCAGCGGAAGATCCGCCGCGTCGGCACGATAGAGCGCTGAGATGGCGAACAACTCCGCTCCCCGAATCGCGCCCCGCGAAGGGCTGATCGACGAGGTCGCGGCCGCCCTCGGCGACTCGCTCATCGCAACGAAGGACGCGGTCGGCGAAGTGTCGCTGACGGTCCGCCGCGAGACCATTCTCGACGTCTGCCGCACCCTGAGGGACCGGTTCGAATATCAGCAGCTGATGGAGATAGCGGGAGTCGACTATCCGCAGCGGGCGGAGCGGTTCGAGGTCGTCTACCATCTGCTCTCGCTGACCAGGAACCATCGCATCCGGGTCCGGGTCTCGACCGACGAGGACATGCCGGTGCCGTCGGTGACGTCGCTGTGGCCGGTGGCGGGCTGGCTCGAGCGCGAGGTGTTCGACCTCTACGGAGTCATCTTCGACGGCAATGACGATCTCCGCCGGATCCTCACCGATTACGGCTTCCGCGGCTTTCCCTTCCGCAAGGATTTCCCGCTCACCGGCTATGTCGAGCTTCGCTATTCCGAGGAGCAGAAGCGAGTGGTCTACGAGCCGGTGAGGCTCGCTCAGGACTTCCGCCCGTTCGATTTCCTGAGCCCGTGGGAAGGCGCGGCCTACATCCTCCCCGGCGACGAGAAGGCTGCCGAGGCGCCGGGGGCTCCGACGCCGCTCAAGGCCGGGGAGATCAAGAAGTGACCAAGCCCGTCATCCCGGCGAAAGCCGGGATCCATGAACGCCGGCTTCTGGAATACAGGCGAGGCCTGTGTTCATGGAGTCCGGCCTTCGCCGGAATGACGGGGAGGCGCGAATGACCCTCGCGACCGGGAACATGTCCCACGAGGACCAGGTCGCCCGTTCCGGTGCGACCGAATCCCAGATTGCCAATTACACGATCAACTTCGGGCCGCAGCACCCGGCGGCGCACGGAGTCCTGCGGCTGATCCTCGAGCTGGACGGCGAGATCGTCGAGCGCGTCGACCCGCATGTCGGCCTCCTCCACCGCGGCACCGAGAAATTCTGCGAGTACAAGACCTACATCCAGTCCATCCCCTACATGGACCGGCTCGATTACGTCTCGCCGATGTGCATGGAGCACAGCTACGTCCTCGCCATCGAGAAGCTGCTCGGGCTCGATGTTCCGCTGCGCGCCCAGTATCTGCGGACCTTCTTCGCCGAGCTGACCCGGGTCTCCAACCACCTGCTCAACATCGGCAGCCACATCATGGACGTCGGGGCGATGACTCCGAACCTGTGGCTGTTCGAGCCGCGCGAAGACATCATGAACTTCTACGAGCGCGCCTCGGGCGCTCGAATGCACGCCAATTACTTCCGCCCGGGCGGAGTCCATCAGGACGTCCCCCAGGCCCTGCTCGACGATATCGGCGGCTGGATGGACAAGCGCCTGCTGCCGATGTTCGAGGATTCGCTGAGCCTCGTCGTCGACAACCGGATCTTCAAGCAGCGCAACGTCGACATCAGCGTCGTCTCGAAGGAGGATGCGATCGCCTGGGGCTTCTCCGGGCCGATGATCCGCGCCGCCGGGATCCCGTGGGACATCCGCAAGTCCCAGCCCTACGACGCCTACGACCGGGTCGAATTCGACGTTCCGGTCGGGACGAAGGGCGATTGCTACGACCGCATGATGGTCCGCGCCGAGGAGGTGCGGCAATCGGTCCGGATCATGAAGCAATGCCTCGACCAGCTCCCGCAGGGCCCGATCGCCTCGCTCGACCGCAAGGTGGTCCCGCCCAAGCGGGCCGAGATGAAGCAGTCGATGGAAGCGCTCATCCACCACTTCAAGCTCTACACCGAGGGCTTCCACGTGCCCGAGGGCGAGGTCTATGTCGCCACGGAGAGCCCGAAGGGCGAGTTCGGAATCTACCTCGTCGCCGACGGCACCAACAAGCCCTATCGGGTGAAAATTCGCCCGACCGGCTTCTCACACCTCCAGGCGATGGACTTCATGACCCGCGGCCATATGCTCGCGGACGTCACCGCAATCCTCGGCTCGCTCGACATCGTCTTCGGGGAGATCGACCGGTGAGCCAGATCATTTTGCTGGCGATGTTCGTTCTGGCGCCGGCGCTGGTGTTCGCTCAGCTTCCGGCCAGGGCTCGGCGCTTCTTCCTCGCCGCGGCCGTGGCTGCGCTGTTCGCCGCCACCTTCCTGATGGGCCCCATCGTCGGCGGCGGCGGATTTCTGCTGGTTCCACTCGCTCTGCTCGGAATCATCCTGGGAGCGCTCCTCGTCGAGGCGGTCGCCCTCGTGCGGCGGCTGCTCGGCGGGAAAGGGAGGCCCGAGGCGCATGGCTGACATCCTCGGCTCGCTCGACATCCTCTTCGGGGAGATCCACCGGTGAAGGACAGGCGCACACTCGCCATGCTCGCGCTGCTGGTCGCCGTCGTGGCGGTCGGCGCGTTCTACCTGTTCACCCCCGACGACCGTGCCGACGGCACGACGATGCGGACGGTGGGCGGCATCGGTGCCGTGCTGGTCCTGCTGCTGCTGGTCGCGCTCGCCTCCGGCGGCAGCCGCGGCAAGCGCCCGACCCGGGACGACGATGGCGGCCTGGATGGCTGATATCCTCCCCAATTCGATCCCCGATATGGACGGCCTTCGCGCCCGCTGGGGCTCCTTCGCCTTCACCGCGGAGAACGACAAGCAGGCGAAGCTGATCGTAGGCCGCTACCCGCCGGGGCGGCAGCAGAGCGCGATCATCCCATTGCTCGACCTCGCCCAGCGGCAGATCGGCGTGGAGACGGATACGCAGGGCTGGCTGCCGATCCCGGTGATCGAATATGTCGCCGGTTATCTCGGGATGCCCTACATCCGCGCCTACGAGGTCGCGACCTTCTACACGATGTTCAACCTTCGCCCGGTCGGCCGCTTTCACGTCCAGGTCTGCGGCACCACGCCCTGCATGCTTCGCGGCTCGGACGACGTCTTCGCGGCGTGCAAGGCCAAGGGGATGAAGAAGGGGCAGACGACCCCGGACGGCCTCTTCACCCTCTCCGAGGTCGAGTGCCTCGGCGCCTGTGCCAACGCGCCGATGGTCCAAATCAACGACGATAATTACGAGGACCTGACCTTCGAGACCACGACCGCGATCCTGGAGGCGCTCGCCCGGGGCGAGACTCCGAAGCCGGGACCGCAGGGCGTCGAGCGCCGCACGAGCGAGCCGGAGGGCGGAGTCACCACTCTGCCCGAGATGGTCTCCGGGAATTACGACTACCGGCCGCGCTGGGGCGGGGAGGGGCAGGCATGAAGTCGCTCGGTTCGCTGCTCCTGTCGATCCTGGTCGGCATCGTCGTCATCTGGCTGCTGGTGAAGCTGGTCTTCGCCGGGCTGAAGCTGGTCGGAATCCTGATCGGGCTGGGTATCGCGGTCGCCGTCTATTTCGGAGCCAGGAAGATGCTGGAGGGTCCGCGCTGATGCTCGACGACAAGGACCGCATCTTCACCAACCTCTACGGCTTCCAGGACTGGGGGCTGAAGGGAGCGCAGGCGCGCGGCGACTGGGACGATACGGCGGCGCTGATGGCGGTCGGCGAGGACGTCATCATCGACGAGATCAAGAATAGCGGCCTGCGCGGGCGCGGCGGCGCGGGCTTTCCGACCGGAATGAAATGGTCGTTCATGCCCAAGGCGCCGACCCCCGGACGGCCCAACTTCCTGGTCATCAACGCCGACGAATCCGAGCCGGGATCGTGCAAGGACCGCGAGATCATCCGCCACGATCCGCACAAGCTGATCGAAGGCGCACTGATCGCCGGCTTCGCGATGCGTGCCCGAGCCGGCTACATCTACATTCGCGGCGAGTTCATCCGCGAGGCCCAGACGCTCGAGGCCGCGGTCCAGCAGGCCTATGACGCGGGCCTTCTCGGCAAGAACGCCGCCAAATCGGGCTACGATTTCGACCTGTTCGTCCATCGCGGCGCCGGCGCCTACATTTGCGGCGAAGAGACGGCGATGCTGGAGAGCCTGGAGGGCAAGAAGGGCCAGCCGCGCCTCAAGCCGCCATTCCCCGCCGGCGCTGGCCTCTACGGCTGCC
>DATHBY010000216.1:0-5966 GCA_035295885.1 Allosphingosinicella sp. | reverse complement strand
GAACCCAGGGGTCCGGTGCGGCGGTGAGACCGGCGAAGGCGCCGCTCGCCTCTTCGAATCGCCCGGAATAGAAATTCCCCGCTCCGTCCAGATAAGCCGCGAACGCCCGGCCGGCCCGCGACGACGCGGCCACCCTGGGGGAAGGCCCTCCGGCACCGGAACAGTCGGGAACGAAGGCGGCCCGAGCCGCCGCCAGCCGCTGCCGTTCGTCCTTCGGGACCCGCGGATTGGCCCGAACGGCGGCGGCGAAGGCGGCGGCGCCCGCCGCATGCGACTGGCAGCGGGAAGGTTCCCGCCATTCGCCCGCCGCGGCCTCCTGCGCCGGCGGCCCGGCGGCGGCGGACATGACCTTCCAGGGGAACAGCACGAGCGGCGGCCCCTCCCGCCGGGCGGCCGGGTGGCGCACGACCGTTCCGCGACGGTCGGCGAGCAGAAGCATCAGATTGACCCGGGTGTCGTTTCCGGGCGTCAGGAAGGCGCCGTTGCCGCCGGGATCGTAATTATCCTTGGCCAGCTCCCAGGTCGGGCTCGTCCCCGTATCCGCGCAGGCATAAGCGACCACGCCCGCAACGGCGAAAGCCGCCGCGGCGAACCCGGCGCGGGCTGCCTTGCTGATCGCGACCGTACCCCCCATCCGCCAAGCTTATCGCTCCGCGGGAGGTTCGTCACCAGGAACGATTGCAAAGGAAATGCGCGCGGACTCTCGTCCGCGCGCATCCTTACTCAAGCTTACGCTGTCTGCCGCTGGTTACAGGCGGAAGTCGGTGATCCGGCCGTTGCCGCGGGCGACACAGGTGAAGTCGTCCCGGCCATAGCCGCGGCCGTAGGCGCCGTAGCCGCGGTCGTAGCGGCTGTCGTAGCCGCGGTCATAGCCCCGGTCGTAGCGGCTGTCGTAGCCCCGGTTGTAGCCGCGGTTGTAGCCGCGGTCGTACCGGCTGTCGTAGCCGCGGTCGTAGCCGCCGTAGCCCGCCTGGACGACGCCGCGGACCCGGTAGCGGTCGCTGCCGACGCGATCGACGTCGACGATCTCAACCCGGCCGCGGGCCATGCGCTGGGCTTCCCGGGCGCAGGACTGGACGGCGTAATTATAGCCGTCGCGGTAGCGGTCGCGATAACCGTAGCCGTAGCGGCTGCCGTCGCGGTTCAGGGCCGAGGTGACGGCCGAGATGGCGCCGAGAATGGCGACGCCGGTTATGATGTCGCTCGTGTCGATGCCGCCGCGGTCGCGGTAGCGGTCGCGATACTGTGCGTCGGCCGGCGCCGCGAAGCTGAGGGCCGCAAGGGCCGAGACGCCCGCGCCAAGCATGGTTTTCGAAATGGCCTTCATGGCAATATCTCCTGTAGACGTGGGCCCCTCGGAAAAAGCGTGGGCTGTGCTCCCCGTCTACAGGGGCTGGTCTGAGCCCGTGCTGAACCGGGCTGTCGGCAAATATTCAGCTTTGCCCCGCCGGCCGCGAGGCATCAGCCGTCCGCCGCCGGCGCGATGGCGCGCGCGGCCGGCGTGGAACAGCGAACGGGGGAGCGCATTTGATCAAGGGGCATCGAATTCGGAACGGCAGGAGAAAGTGATGGGTAATCGCGAGGACAAGGGCACCTATTGGAACGCGACGGCCCCGGCTCCGGACTTTCCGAGCCTTTCGGGCGACATCGGCGTCGACGTTGCGATCATCGGCGGCGGAATCGTCGGGATCACCACCGCGCGGCTGCTCAAGGACCGGGGAGTGAGCGTCGCAGTGATCGAGGCGCGGCGGGTCGGTCGGCAGGTCACCGGCAAGTCGACCGCGAAGATGAGCTCGCAGCACGGCATTCTCTACCAGACTCTGGAGCGCAAGTTCGGCGAGGATCGGGCGAGGCTCTACGCCGAGGCTCAGGAGACCGGAATCCGCCGGATCTCGGAGCTCGCCTCGAAGCACGATATCGACGCGGACATCGAGCCGATGCCGGCCTTCGTCTATACTCGGGACGAGAGCTACGTCTCCCAGATCGAGAAAGAGGTCGAGGTCGCTCAGCGGCTCGGCCTTCCCGCCAGCCTCACCCGGGACACGGGGCTGCCGTTCGAGGTGCTGCAGGCGATGCGCTGGGACGGCCAGGCCCAGTTCCACCCGGTCAAATATGTCGCCGGCCTCGCCGCCACCCTCCCCGGCGACGGCTGCCACGTCTTCGAGGGCAGCCGGGCGATCGACTGGGAGCCGACCCGGGTCGTCACCGACCGGGGAACGGTCTCGGCGCGCCACGTCGTCATGGCGACCCACCTGCCGCTCGGCCAGGTCGGAATGTATTACGCGACCAACTATCCCAAGGCCGAGCCGGTGATCGCAGCGCCGATCCGCCGGGTCCCGCCCGGAATGTACAAGAATGCGGAGGAGCCGAGCCACTCGATCCGCACCCACCGGCAGAACGGCCAGGTCTACGGAATCGTCGCCGGCACCCATTTCAAGCCGGGCCATCCCGACGAGGAGCGCGAATATCTCGCCGACATCGAGCGCTGGCTGACCGAGAATTTCGACGCCGGGCCGATCGAATATCGCTGGATCAACGAGGATTACACGCCGATGGATGGAGCGCCCTTCATCGGCTGGTCGTCCAAATCGGACGGCTACCTCGTCGCCACCGGCTTCGACGCCTGGGGGATCAGCAACGGCACGGTCGCAGCCGAGATCATCGCCGATCTCGCCACCGGCAAGGAGAATCCCTGGCTCGAGGTTTTCGACGCGACCCGGGTGAAGCCGGTCGCCGGAGCGCCCGAATTCGTGAAGGAGAATCTTTCCGTCGCCGCCCATCTGGTCGGCGGCTATCTGGGCAGCAAGGCCAAATCCTATGACGAGCTGGGGCCGGGCGAGGCCGCGATCCTGAAGGTCGACGGGGACAATGTCGCGGCCTACCGGGACGAAAGCGGAGCCCTCCACGCCGTCTCGGCCGTCTGCACCCACATGGGCTGCCTGGTCGGCTGGAACTCGACCGACCGGACCTGGGACTGTCCATGCCACGGCTCCCGCTTCGAGCTGAGCGGCGAGGTCATCCACGGCCCGGCGACCCAGCCTTTGGGATCGAAGATAACCGGCTAGCGCCCCGCTTCCCAAACGCCGCTTCGTTCCTAAGTATCGGGAATGAAAGCGGTTGTTTCTATTCTGGCGCTGTCGATTCTGCTCCCGGCCTGCACTCGGCCGCCGGTGCGGGCGCAGTCGCCGGCGGCGAAGCGTGCGAGTGCCGAGGTGGCCGAGCAGGTCCGCCGCTGCTACCGGGCGCCGCGGGTGCCGTCGGCCGGGCGCGCAATCGTCACGCGCCTACTCGCCCGCTACGGGCCGGACGGAGTGCTGGTGGGCCTTCCGCTCCTCGTCTCGCAGCAAGGCCTCACTCCGGAGAGCCGGGCCTATGCCGGCAGGATGACGGAGGCGGCGAGGCTCGCCATAATCCATTGCAGCCCGATCCGCCTGCCGCCGAAGCTGGGCAAGCGGCGGGCGGTCGAATTCTACCTCACCTTCAGCCCGCGCATGAGGGCCTAGACTAGAAGCGGAAGCGGAGCGTCGCCCGGGCCGTCGCCGGAGCGCCGGGCGCGATATTGTGATCGTTGTGAGCGGTCGGGAAATAGTCGGCGCCGAACATATTCTCGACATTGACCTGCGCCTCGATCCCGTCCGACAGCTGGTAGAAGACGGCCCCGTCCACCCGAGCATAGCCGGGCAGCGACACCTGATTGCCGAGGGACGCGAAGGATCCGGACGCCGCGATGACGCCCAAGCCGAAGCCGAGCGTCCTGCTGACATTGTAGCGGTTCCACATCGAGAATTGATGCTTCGGCACGAGCGGCACCTCGCAGTCGCCCCCCGGGCAGGCGGCGGTCGCCCGGGTGATCTGGGCTTCCTGCAGGGCGTAGCCCGCCGAGACCTGCCAGCGGTCGGTGATGTTGCGCTCGAGCCCGATCTCGAGCCCCCGGCTGCGCTGGGCGCCGGTCAGCACCACCCGGTTGGTGCCCGGCTCGTTGGCGCGCGTGTTGGTCCGGTCAAGCTGGTAGAGGGCGACGGTGGCGAGCAGGCCGTCGACCGGCTCCCACTTCGCGCCCACCTCGTAATTGTCGAACCGCTCGGGCCTCAGCGCCGCCGTCGTGAGGTCGAGCGAGCTGAACTGGTCGCCGGCGCTGGGCAGATAGGAGCGGCCGTAGCTGGCGTAGAGGGACAGCTCCGGGATCGGCTTCACGATCAGGCCGATGCGCGGCGAGAGGAGGTTGTCGGCCCGGCTTAAGCTCTGGTTGTTGTTGAGGTTGAGGACGTCGATCTCGAACCGGTCGAAGCGGAGCCCGGCGACCAGCTCCACCTGCTCAGACAGGTGAAGCTGCTCCTGCGCGTAGAAAGCGAGGATCGACGCCTCGCTCCCGTTGTTCGCCGAGGGAGTGCGTGCCGCATTGGTGTTGGTCTGCCGCAATACGACGTTGGCCGCGATGGTCGGGGAGGCGCCGGCGGGGACCAGGAGACCAGGGCTGTCGCCGGGTTGGAAGAAGCCGTTGCGGCGGCGGCTGAGACTGTCCTGGCGGCCGATCTCGAAGCCCAGCAGCAGAATGTGGGAGAGGCCGCCGATATCGCCGTCCCAGACGAGGTCGGTCTGGCTGAACAGGTTCTTCCGCTTAAGCTCGTCATTATAGGCGGCGAGAGTCACCACTCCGGCGGCGCTCCGGGCGGTGGGGTAGACGTTCTGGTAGAATTTGTCGAAGTCGCCGTAGCTGGTGCGGTTGCGCAGAATCAGCGAGTCGGAGAAGCGGTGCTCGACGGCGAGCCCGGCGATGTGCGCGTCCACCCTGGCGAAGCTGAGGTCCGGATCGCCGAAGAAGACCCGGTCGACGCCGCGCAGCGGACGGCCGGCAAAGGCGGGAATTCCGCGGTCGGCGGTTCGGCGGTCGTGGAAATATTCGTAGGAGAGGTCGATCCGGGTGTCGCCCAAGCCGGCGCCGAGCACCGCGTTGACGCCGTAGCGCTCCAGCTCGACCCCGCGCCGGAAGCTCTCGCCATTCTCGTAGACCCCGTTCAGCCGAAGGCCGGCGGTCCCGGCCAGCGGCTGGTCGAGGTCGCCGGTCAGCCGAAGGCCCCCGTCGCTGTCCCCCTGCGCCGCCAGCTCGCGATAGGAGCGGAAGCTCGAGCGCTTGGTCACCCGGTTGACGATTCCGCCGCCGCCGCCGCGGCCGAAGATCATCGCATTGGGCCCGCGAAGCACCTCGATCCGCTCGGCATTGTAGAGGTCGCGGAAATATTGGACGTCGTCGCGCACTCCGTTGACGAAGAAGTCGGCGGTAGTGTTGTTGCCGCGAAGAGTGATCTGGTCGCGATTGCCCTCGCCGGTGCCCGGGGTGGCGCCGGGGACGTACATCAGCACGTCCGCGATCGAGCGCAGCGCCTGGTCCTCGATCTGGCTCTCCGAGACGACGGAGATCGACTGAGGCACGTCCTTGACGTCGGTGCAGGTGCGGGTCGCGGTGCAGGTCTCCTGGGCTCCATATTCGGGACGTTGACCGGTCACCACGATGCTCTCACCGGCCTGGTCGGCCCAGTCGTCCGCCGCGGCGCTCTCGTCGATAACGGCTTCGGCCGCGAAGGCCGGCGCGGCGAGGGCGAAGCTGATCGCCACCAGGGAGACGTAACGGACGGACAATGGATACCCCTCGATGCTCTGAGGGGGGCTGCCTATCGCTGTTGCGAATTATTCGCAATAGCAATGTGGGGGTCGCTGTCCGTCATGCTCAACGTTTCAGCATCCAGGGTGGAGCCGCCTCGCGGCCGGAGAACTGGATCCTGAAACAAATCCAGGGTGACGGTGAGGCCCGCGACGCGTCTAGCCCATCACCTCCTGCGCGACAGGATCAGCGGCATTCCTCCCGCAGGCCTCAGCGTCACCATTCCGTGGACCCGGACCTCCTGGCCCGGCACCGGATCGAATCGCCAGCGGGCGAGCCAGTGGGCGAGGATGGTGAGCGCCTCGGC
>DATHBY010000215.1:0-1759 GCA_035295885.1 Allosphingosinicella sp. | reverse complement strand
CCCCAAGGGGGACAGGGCAAGCCGGTGTATTGCTGCCACGTCGAAGTGGCCGAGAAGCACTGGCTATATCCGCCGCAGAAATCCAGCCGGTGGACGCGTCCGATCGAGTTCGCCTATGGCGCGCTCAAGGTCAACGCTTCGTCCATGGGTTGCGACCTGCGCCCGATCGACCCGGCTCATCCGCTGGCCGCGAAGGTTCCCGCTTGCCACCCGGCAGGCGAAGCCAAGATGCCCACGCATTATTACGCGCCGGCGGACCTGGGTCGGTTCGGCGAAGTGGGGAAATTCGCCCCCGACCTCATGAACAAGTTCTTTGACTACTACATGGCTGCCACCGGCACCGATGGTGCGCTGACCAAGCGCGAGAAGTCACTGATCGGCCTGGCGGTGGCTCATTCGAAGCAATGCCCGTATTGCATCGATGCTTATACGGCCCAATGCCTGGAGACGGGGTCGACTCCGGACCAAATGCACGAGGCCGTGCACGTCGCGGCCGCTCTGGCCGCCGGCATCGACCTCGTACATGGAGTCCAGATGCAGAACTCGCTGCGCGCCCGGGGCGCGATCCGCGATTGATGGGTCAGGGCTGGGCCGTTTAGGCTCAGACGCCGCGTTCCCTAAGGATCGCCTTGACGGCTTCCGCGCGCTGGTCGGAGAGGCGGAGGTTGGTTTCGTCCGATCCGGTCGTATCGGTGTAGCCCGCGACGCGGATGCGGTCATGGGGATAGGAAGTGAGTGCTGCCATGCTGTCCCGATGTAGACGCCACCGTATGCGGCGTAGACACGGCCCCCGCTGTAGAAGCCACGCGAATAGCGCCACGGCTTACTGCCGCAGGGGCCAAGACCCACGCGAATCGGTCCTCGCTGAGAGAGAGCTACGGCAGGTAGCAGCCCACGATTTGCCGCGCGTGCGGCGCGCACGAACAAGCCGCGGAACCCGGCCCCAGACGCTGGGTCAGAAGTGCCTGAAAAGTGCGTCTCATGCGCGGGCCGGTCGAACTGAGGGTGGAATGGACCGCGCTGCCCACCGGACGAACCGCGGCCCCGCCTGAGCCGCAGTGCGAGGAGCGCGGCTACAAGGACTGCTCGGACGGGCGCGGCATCATGCCGATACGAGCGCCGACGCAATTAGCCTTTCCGAAGACGTAATTCAGCCTCGAGCTCAGCGACTCTCTGCTCAGCGGCTTCCCGGGCGCGATCGGCGGCCTCGCGGGCGCGGTCGGCGGCTTCGCGGGCGCGGTCGGCGGCTTCGCGGGCGCGGTCGGCGGCTTCGCGGGCGCGGCCTTCGGCTTCGCGGGCGCGGCCTTCGGCTTCGCGGGCGCGGCCTTCGGCCTCTTCCGGCGTCAGCACAAGATCACGCCCTTCGGCGTCCCGAGCGAGGCGGAGCGCGGCAGGGAAGCCGCGCGCGGGGACGACCACCCAGTAGAGGGCGAGGCCCCGGCAGAGATGGCGCTCCTGCTTGTCTGTGCGCTCGACGAGCTCGCCGCCCACCCGATCCCAGATCCGAACCTGCCGCTCTGGCGCCTCATCCGGATCGAAGCGCACGAGCTCGCGGACGCCCAGCTCCTGGTAGCGCTGGAGCTTCGCGTCCCAGGACGCCTCCGAGGCGTCGCTGTCGCTCACGATCTCCACAGCCACGTCCGGCACGCCTCGCTCCCAGGTCTTCCACGACCCGAAGATCGAGTCGGGAACGCCCAGGCGCACAAACGCGTCCGGCGCCAGGCACCGCGACGGGTCGGTCGGCTCCCAGTAGACGAAC
>DATHBY010000214.1:0-2695 GCA_035295885.1 Allosphingosinicella sp. | reverse complement strand
GGCATCCACCTTCTTCCTCCACCGGGATTGGGAAAAAGGTGGACCCCGGATCAAGTCCGGGGTGGCGATTCTGCTTCGGCAGGACAAAGTCCAGAGCTTCTCCTGTTGTGATGGAAGCGAGGCATTGGTCATGCCGGACTTGATCCGGCATCCACCTTCTTCCTCCACCGGGATTGGGAAAAAGGTGGACCCCGGATCAAGTCCGGGGTGACGATTCTGCTTCGGCAGGTCAAAGTCTGGGTGTGGGCGGGGACGGTCACTGGTGGCTGTCCCCCTCCGGCCGCCGCCGGATCAGGACGATCGAGGTGAAGCTGAGCACCGGGACCCCGTCCTGGTTGCTGACGATCGTCGCGGAGCGGAACGAGCCGAGGTCCGGCTTGCTCCGCGACGGAGTCTTCTCGACGATCGTGCTTCGAACCGTCAGGATGTCGCCGGGATAGACCGGCTTCAGCCAGCGCAGCTCGTCCACTCCGGGGGAGCCGAGCCCGGCCTGCTCGTCCTCGACCACATAGCGGGCGATCACCGCCATGGTCATCGCGCAGGTGTGCCAGCCGCTCGCTGCGAGGCGCCCGAAATGCGTCTTCGCCGCCGCCTCGTCCGACAGGTGGAAGGGCTGCGGATCGTATTTGCGGGCGAATTCCAGCACCTCCTCGCGGGTCACCTCGTAGCGCCCGAACTCGGTCTCGCGGCCGATCTCCAGATCCTCGAAATAAATCATCGCCACCCTTTCCGCGACTTCAACCGCGCTTTGACATCGGACCCCACCAGGCCCGTCATGCCGGACTTGATCCGGCATCCACCTGCTGCCGTGCGGCTGGGGAAGGTGGACCCCGGACCGGGTCCGGGGTGACGATTGCACGGGTCCCCTAAAGCACAGGCTGGAAGCCCTCGCCAGCGGCACCTTCCCGCGCAACCGCGCCGTGCATGTTGCCGCTCTGTTGCAGGCGGATCACTAAATGGTCTCGATTGTGTCACTCCCGCAACATTCATCTTGCGTTCAATCGGTCGATGGAAAAGAACGGTTCATCGCAGCCGTTGCTGCGGTGAGTCGAGGAAAGACAAGACGATGTTGACGAGTATCGAAGGCGGCAAGAGCTTCCCCCACGACCCGGCGCTGCGCGGGTTCCAGGTCCTCTATCATCCGGGCGAGCTCAACCGCTGCCCGGCCTGCGGACGCAGCCACTGGTACGTCGGCCGCCTCTCCGCCGAATGCGGCTTCTGCGGCACCGCCATGGCCCTCGCCGAGACGGCGCGCACCGGCGCCGGCCTGTTCGTCACCACCCATCCGGTCCGCCAGGACGTCTGGGACCAGGCGGCCTGACGTCAGTCCCGGCTGCCGCTCAGTCCCAGCCTTGGGGCCAGGGGAGCGGGAAGAAAGGCCGGTACTGCCGCGCCTCCTCGACGGCCCGGGCGAAGGAGGGCCGGGCCCGCAGCCGGGCGTAATAAGCCTCCAGGTTCGGCCGGCCGGCGAAGGGCTCGACCATGTTGGCGTAGAACAGCGCCGGCGCCGCGCCGCAGTCGGCGAGCGTGAAGTCCTCCCCGGCCGCCCAGCTTGCTCCCTTGGCCATTTCCGAATCCAGCAGGTCGTAGGCCCGGCCGAGCAGTGCCCGGGCTTCCCCGACCCCGTGCGGGTCGCGGGCCTCCTCCGGCCGGAGATTGTCGCCCACCGCCTTCTGCAGCGGATGTTCGACATAATGGTCGAAGAAGCGGTCCCACAGATGCGCCTTCAGCGCCGCGTCCGGCTCCGTCGGCACCAGCGGCGGCGGCCCGGGCCAGGCGCGGTCGAGATATTGGACGATCAGGCTCGATTCCGGCATCGTCACGCCCCTCGCCTCGTCGCGAAGCACCGGGAACTTGCCCATCGGCCACAGCCGCTCGAGCGCCGACTTCTGCCCGGGATCGCCGAGGTCAACGACCACGCGCTCGAAAGGCACTCCGCGCTCGTAGAGGGCGACCAGCACCTTCTGGCAGAAGGAAGAGAAGGGGTGGTAATGGAGGGTGAGCATGAGCCCGCTTAACGGGCGACGGGAGGAACGTAAATTCCTCCCCGGGGCAGGCTCGGGAAGGCCAATTCGCGACAGCGCGAATCCGCCGAACGCAGCGAGGTTCGGAACGCAGGCGCAACCGAAGCGTTGGCGCCAAGTCGTTCAGGGACGGTGATTTTTCCCGTCATGCCGTCCCGCTTCGAGGAGCAAGTCCATGCTTCGCGGCCCGTTGATCCTCCTTGCCTCCGGCTCGCTGGCCCTTTCCGCCTGCGTCCAGACCCGCCAGATCGCCGATGTCGAGTTCGAGCCTCCCCAGGGCGACTACAGCCTGATCGTGATGCGGCCGGACGTGAGCGTCGGCCTCGTCACCACCGGCGGCCTCGTCGAGCCTCGCGCCGACTGGACCGAGAAGGCCCGGGCCAACCTCCTCAAGGCCCTGGCCGAGCAGCAGGCCGGCCGCGGCGGCAAGACCCGGATCCTCGAAACCCGCGGCGGGATCCCCGGAGTGAGCGAGCAGACGGTCGCGGACCTCGAGCGGCTGCACGCCGCGGTCGGCGGATCGATCGCGCTCCACAAATATATGGGCGTGGACCTTCCGACCAAGCGCCGCCAGGGCATCGACTGGACTCTGGGCGAGGAGGCGGTGAAGTTCGGCAAGGCCACGGGCATGGACTATGCCCTCTTCCTCCACGCCCAGGACAGCTTCGCCT
>DATHBY010000213.1:0-3447 GCA_035295885.1 Allosphingosinicella sp. | reverse complement strand
GGCGGGATCACCGGCGGCATCTCCACCGGCGAGCCGATCGCCGTCCGAGCCGCTTTCAAGCCGACTTCTTCGGTCGCCGCGTTGGGCGTGCAGGGACGCCACGACCCCTGCGTGGGGATACGGGGTGCGCCCGTCGTCGAGGCGATGGTCGCCCTGGTCCTGGCGGATCACAAATTGCTCCACCGGGCGCAATGCGGATGAGCGGCTGCCGGGTCCGGATCCACGCCGGGTGCAGGGTGTCTTCTTCCGCAACTGGACGATGCAGCAGGCGCGCTCGCTCGGAGTTCGCGGCTGGGTGAGGAACCGCCAGGACGGCAGCGTCGAGCTCGTCGCCTATGGCGAGGACGAGGCGGTGGAAGCCCTGATCGCCGCCTGCCGCATCGGCCCGCCGACGGCGCAGGTCGAGCGGATCGAGGTCGAGCCGGCGGAAGGGGATGGCCCGCCCGCCGGCTTCCGGGTGACGGCAACCGTTTAGAGTTTGTCCTATTGTGATGGAAGCGAGGCATTCGTTTGATCCGCCATCCACCTTCTTCCTCCACTGGGATTGAGAAAAAGGTGGACCCCGGATCACGTCCGGGGTGACGATTCTGCTTCGGCAGGACAAAGTCTAGACCCGCGTCATTCCGGCGAAAGCCGAGGCCATGGGCCGGAGCCTTTTCCGAAGACGACTGTGTTCATGGATCCCGGATCAGGTCCGGGATGACGAGGCTGTCGAGCGTGATTCGTCTAGATCAGGTCGGCGAGATAGTCGCTGAGGCGATCCATGCCGTCGTCGGTGAGCATGATCGAGTTGCGCCGGGTGCGGCTTCGCGCCACCAGCTTCTTGTCGATCAGCTTCTCGATCAGAGCGGGCCCGTCCGCCGGGTCGATCCTGGCGGCGCGATAGGCATCTTCGAGCGACACCTCCCGGCCGTCGTCGCCCGCGATGAACAGCGAGAGGAGCAGGTCCCAGGCGGGCTCGCCGAACAGTCCCAGAGGGAAATATTCGTCGCGCCGCCGGCGCTCGGCGTAGAGGCGATCAGCCACGGTGCGCAACGATTCGCCGGCTTCCGCCGAATGCGGATCCGCCAGGAGGATGAGGCGTGCCGATGCCTGACGGACTATCGCCAGCGCTTGCTCTAGTTTGTTCGGGTCCATGTCCACGTATACTTCCCCGCGAACACATTATCCAATTTCGCGGCGCTGCATAGTGCTTTATTTCGTGTTCCATCAATTCCTCCTTGCGGGCTGGAGCAGGCCCAGGGCCCGGAAGCTCGACCAGCCCGACCGGGCGACGATCACATGGTCGTGGATGCAGATATCGAGCGCCCGCCCCGCCTCGGCGATTCGCCGGGTCGCCTCGACGTCGCCGCGGCTGGGGGTGGGATCGCCGGAGGGGTGATTGTGGGCCAGGATCAGGGCGGTGGCGCCGACCTCCAGTGCCCTGCGCATGATCTCGCGGGGATAGACGGGGGTCTCACTGACGGAGCCATGGGTGTGAGTCTCGTCGAAGAGCAGCCGGTTGCTGCTGTTCAAAAACAGGACCCGTAGCTGCTCGGTCGGGAGCAGCGCCATGTCCAGCGAGAGGTAGTCTATGAGCTTCTGCGAATCGCCCAGCGTGGGCCGAGCTAAGGCTTCGGTGCGCAGCGAGTGCAGCATGGCGTCGCGAATGATGCCGAGATGGCGAACCGCCGCCGCGCCGTCACCCAGCGCGCGAGCCTGCGCTGCCGGGCCCGCCGCCAGCGTGCCCGCCAGCGATCCGAATTCGGAGACTAGCCGGTCGGCCCAGTCGGCGGCCGCCGCTCCGAGCGGCCGGAGGAGCTCGACCAGGATTTGTCGGCACCGAACCTGGCCAGGCGCTTCTGGTGGTTCCAAGTGCCCATTACGATTAGAAGCAACATCGGATACGTCCAGAAGGCTAGGACAAACGCGTAAGCCAACGGGATCACACTCGGATCCAAGAGCTTCGCCGCATGGCCGGCTGTTCCAATAGCTTGGAGCGCTGTTACCCACAGTGGCCAATGCCTCTCTGCACGTAGCGCGAGACCCAAAAAGACGGCGAATGCTGCGAGGTCGACAAGGAAGACGCCCTCTTCAACCGAACCAAAGCGGGCGCCTGGGCTCGCCGCCGCAACCAAGGATAGGATCGAGCCGAGCCCGATGACGGACGCCCCGATCCTTTCGGGCGCACCGCCCTTGAGCAGAGCATACGCCCAGCAAACAACCAAGATGGTGAGATAGGCGTGGGCCGGAAGCATAAATTAGCGGGACCACGCCCGGTCCGGCCGGTCAAGCCTGCCGAAATCGTCCAAATCCGGAGCGTCAGCTCAGTTTTGGTGATGGGAGCCACGATGTTCACCAGCCGCCAGCAACACCACCCTTAGGCAACAGCCTGGAGGTGGAGACCGTCTCCCCTTCCTGTGGGCTTGCCCAGATCACCAATTGCGACCGTCCGAAGTCCAATCTGATCCTTCGTTTCGCTGAGCCGCTTATGCGTCTCGACTATTTCGCACCGGGCCCGCGCGAGAGCGGCAAACACGGACGCGGCAGTCTCAAAGGCGTCCTGTCCCACGACTGCGGACAGCTTGGCCTCGGTGCGCGCCGTGGCGAGAGTGCCGTTGAGCTCGGCAGTCCGAGCAAGGGCAATGTCGATGGCTTCCTCAGCCGCAAAGAGGATTTCAGCGACCTTCAAGGCGGCGTCCCGGCGTTCTTTGAGCATGACTTCTCCCTGTCCGCGAGGCACGGCCTCGCAGTTCTTGCGTCCAATCCTTTGGGTGCCGGGTTAGCTCTGGCTAAGCCTGCCGAGCGCTTCGATCGCGGAGACCAGGGCTCCGAAGGCCAGTGCCACCCCAATGGCAATCGCCGCGATCCACGCCAGCCTCGTCAACCAGTTGAGGTCGCCCGGCCTCGTAGTTCCGATCGGGAGCGGTAGCGTGGGAGCCCCTCCCGGCGTTGCGACCCGGAAGAAGGCTTGCTCCTCCCGCATCGATCCGCCGGACAACCCGCTTGAGTGCCACCCGCTCTCGATCGGTGGCCCAAATGTGCCGGGATCGGCGGGTGTGGCAATGTCCAGCGGTTGGTATACCAACGGCTGGATGTCCTTCTGGACCTCATACTCGGCGAACATCCGGGCCGCCGTGCGGCGGTCGCCGACTCCGAGGGTGCGCATCGCCGCCTTGATGTGCTGGTCGACCGAGCCGGGCTCGATCCCCATCAGCGGGGCGATCTCCTTGGACGTGAGATGAGCGTAGACATACCTGAGACAGGCACGCTGTTGCTCCGTCAGCCTCGCGATGCGTTTCGGGTCCATGGCCGCATATGATTATCGCTTAGGACGGCCTCCGGCACAATGGGGCAAGGGGCTGGATCAATTTTGGGACAGCCGGTCAATGGAACGGCCGGTCCGATCTACCCTACGGCGCCGCCGAATTCGGCCGCCGACTCCCAGGCTAGGCAGCGAATCCGGTC
>DATHBY010000212.1:0-5657 GCA_035295885.1 Allosphingosinicella sp. | reverse complement strand
CAGCTGGGACTGGATGGGAATATCCGGGCAGGTTGCGGGCGGGCGGCTCGAGGCGATGCGGTACGAGCGCCTGCTATTGGATTACAAGAACGCCCTTCAGTCGCTGAATGACATCTCGGCGGCCACCGGTATCGCCGCTGGATGTCTGCTGAGCGAAAGCTGCACAAGACTTGCCGTCGCCGTGATTAACGCTTGGACGACCAGTGATTTCCTAAGCCATTATTATGGGGGAAACGGAGAGTCTGTGAACCTAGCTGAAATAGGTCTAGCTGGTTTATATCTTAGCCACCCGTCCGTGATTAACCTTACAGGTGCTTATATGAATGCACTGGAAAGTGTGGCTGTACATTCCTTCTGGGCTCCTCAAGCGGAGATTGGATACACTGATGTGACAGATACAATTTATTCACTGGGAAAATCAGCCCTTTACGCAGCGGGTGGATGCCAGGGGGCAGACTGTTTTTTCCGGTTCATGATAAGGGATAAATTCGCGGATCCGATCCACCTCCGCGTCGAGATACCTTTCGGCGTTCCTTATGATATCGTATATGAGTGGTCTGTGCTGAAGCGGAGAGGCAGGTGGTAATGGATTGCGCATGGTCGCGGCCCGCCCTCATGTTGTTCGCTGTTCTGAGCTGCAGCTGCGCGCGTTCGGACCCCTTGTCCGCAGTGCCAAACTCGGCAGGTACTGCAGTCCTCGAGGACCAGTTGATTGGCGCTGATAGGCGAGCGATCTGCGTAACCGCAACGGCGCGAGAAGCCTGCAGCTGGAGGCAGTCAGAAATCTATGTCGAGGGCGTAAAAAGCTTGAGCGACGTCAGAGCCAGATGGGTCAATGACAATTTGGTAGTCGTAGACGTAGCGAGCGGGACGATTCGCAGATTTGTTGACCGATCGAGGAATGGAAGGATTGCAATCCGCTTGACTCGAAACGTTCCAACATCGGGTATAACAATATATCGTCCCGGAGGGAATGAAACTATCCCCTGGTCGGGGCCCTGACACCGCTCCGCCTTCAATTGGCGGGCCAGATTGTCCTGCGAATGCTATTCCTCGAGAACTTTAAAGACAAAAGTGCTCGCAGCATTCCCACGGAGGAGATATAGCGCAACCGCGCCGGCGAGATGATCGGCTTCCACGATGCCCTCGGGCGGCAGCTGTCGGAGACCGGCCCGCTCGGCACGATGGCCTCGCAATACGACCTCGCCGGCCGCCGCACCCGGCTGACCTGGCCGGACGCCTTCTACGTCGCCTACGACTATCTCGTCACCGGCGAGATGACCGCCATCCGCGAGAACGGGGCGGCCTCGGGCATCGGCGTGATCGCCACCCTGGCCTATGACGATCTCGGGCGGCGAGCGAGCCTGACCCGGGGCAACGGCACGGTCAGCTTCTACGATTACGATCCGGTCTCGAGGCTCGACGAGCTCAGGCTGGACTTCGCCGGCACCGCGCGCGACCTGACCCTGGGCTTCGCCCACAACCCGGCAAGCCAGATCGCCGCCACGACCCGCTCCAACGACCTCTATGCCTGGACCGGCCACGGCTCGGGAACGACGAGCACGAACGCCGACGGGCTCAACCGGATCGCCGGCTGGGTCAACACGCTCGGCTACGACTCGAAGGGCAATATCACCAGCGACGGCACCTACACCTACGCCTACTCGTCCGAGAATCTGCTGACCTCGCTGACCAACCCGGCCGGCACCGTGCAGACCTCTTCCACCTACGCCTACGACCCGCTGATGCGGCTCGCAGTCATCGACTCCACCAACTCCGCGCTCGACGTCCGGTTCGGCTATGACGGCCAGGAGATGGTCTACGAGGGGCTGAGCGACAACCGCACCCGCCGTTACGTCCATGGCCCCGGAACCGACGAGCCGCTGGTCGGCTATCTGGTCACTCCCACCGGCACCTCGCGACTCTGGTACCATGGCGACGAGCGCGGCTCGATCGTGTCGCTGAGCAACGATTCGGGAACGCCGGGCGGAATCGGCAAGTTCGACGAATATGGAATCGGCGGAACCAGCCGGTTCCGATACACCGGCCAATATTGGCTCGGCGACCGCGACCTCCTTTACTACCGCGCCCGGATCTACGACCCGAGGCTCGGCCGGTTCCTGCAGCCGGACCCGATCGGCTACGATGACGGCATGAACCGCTACGCCTATGTCGGCGGGGATCCGATCAACTTCACCGATCCGTCGGGGCTCAGGTGGCAGCGCGTTTGCGTGGTGAATGCGGATGGCGGTGAAATCTGCGGAGATCATTGGGTAGAGGACGACCCCGGCCCAGGAACTCCGGTATCGAAGCAAAATCCTGCTGCGGGAACCGGTTTGCAGACCGGAGGGCCAAACTCGAATATCGATGAGGGCGGTCAGTCGCACCCCGACATCGTCGTAACCGGCAAGAGGCCGCTCCGCGCCGCGCGGCGCTCTAAAGCCTCATTGGCGAAGCGAGCAGCGGATTGTGCCCTTGATCAGTTCGGGGTGTCCGAGCTCATAGCTGCCGGGGCCGTGGCCGCGGGACAGCCAATCCCCGGCAGTAAGCCGTGGGTTACCCCCGGTTCATCTCGTGGAACGTCGGTCGCCGGCATGGCGGCGGACAAGGTCTTTGGCGATGCGCGACTTCCACGCAGGCTTCCAACTATCGTGGGGGGACCTGGAACTGGCCGGGCCTTGGCCATCGCGAGTACAAAGTCAGTCGCGCGGTTCGCCGGCCGGGCGGTTCCGATTGTCGGCTGGGCCTGGCTGGCCTATGATGTGGTGAGCATTGCTGTATGCACCGCCCGATCGAGGTGATGATGAACGCTATTGATTTCGTCGTTCAACTCCCGTTTTCGTGGCGTCAGCAGCGAGTTCAGGCGCAGCGAAATTCGGTGTCCCGGGAGCGTTTTATCGCTGCGCTGGCAAATAATGAAATAGAGGTGCGCGCAGCCGGCCATCTGTGGGACAAGCTTAGAGAAATCGCCGTCGTCCGCGATTTCCGACCGTGTCCGGAGGATGACTTCTTGCACCTATACGGCTTGGCGGACGAAGATCTAGACGAAGACGTGATCTTAGCAATCTTAACCGTGATGGAACGAGAGCCACCATCTCCCGCAGCACTCCAACGCATCGGCAAAATCAGGTCGCCCAGAGAGTTTATGCAGCTTTTCCAAGGCCACGATACTTAATTGGTGCTCCCTCTCGGCCGCGGGATAAATGGTGAGTATACAATTACCGAGCGCCGCGCGCGCCGATTACACGGCGAAAGCCGCCCTCAGGAGGCCCTATGATCTCGCAGCCCCAACCGGATAAGCCACCCGCCGGCTCCGGGCTGCTCATCCACCTGGACGTTCACGGCCTCGCGGCGTTGCTGAAAGCGATCGAGGCGGCGATGGTGGAGGGGAGCGGGCACCTGACTCTGAGCAGCGGGACTGGGATCACCGTCAGCAGCGATGGGTCGAACCGTTTCGCCACGGCGACGGTGACCTACATCGATACGCCCGACGACTGGCGGACCCGCGGCCCCGATCCCCAGCCCCTGCCCCGCACGCCCGCCCTCGAGTTGCAGGACTGAGCCAAGCCGCCACCTCTCCGACCCGAGCGGCAATGTGCAGGGCGGCACCACCAATTTCTGCAAGGACGGCAGCCAGACGAGCTGCTTCCTCCTTCCGAGCGAAATCTCGACTCCGGACGGCCGGACGGTGACTCTCGACTGGAATCTGAACGAGCGCTGCGCGAGCTTCTTCAATCCGGACGGGTCGCTCGACTGCCAATATGACTGGCGGCTGGGCGGGGTGTCGAACAATTTCGGCTATTCGATCGGCTTTTCCTATACGACCGCCACGATTTACGGGCAGCCGCCGGCGAGCTGGTACCAGCGCACCGGAGCGAGCTTCTACAATTTCAACCTCGGCACGGCCGCCCAGGCGAGCGTCGCTTATTCCTATCCTTCGGGCGGGGTGACCGACGTCACCGATATTGGCGGACGCGTCTGGCGGGTGAGCCCGGGGAGGATCCGGCGGCCGGGCGCCACCGCCGACACGACGATCGTCTCCACCAACACAAGCGGCACCGTCAGCGCCGTGACGAATGAGGGGGTGACCACCGGCTACAACCGCACGGTCTCGGGCAATGCGGCGACGATGATCATGACCAACGCCTTGAACCAGGCGACGACGATCGTCTCGAACATCAATATCAGCCGGCCGACCTCGATCACCGATCCGCTGAACCGAACCACCGGCTTCCAGTACGACACCGCCGGGCAGTTGACGCGGGTGACGGCGCCGGAGGGCAATTACGTCGCTTACACTCACGACAGCCGAGGCAACGTCACCGCGACGACGGCGGTGCCGAAGGGCGGCACCGGGCCGGCGATCGTCACCTCCGCCACTTACGCATCGAGCTGCGCGGGCAACGTCGCCTGCAACCGGCCGGCCAGCACCACCGACGCCCGCGGCAACACGACCGATTACGACTGGGACCCGGATCTCGGAGTGCTCAACAGCGTCACGGCGCCGGCGCCCTCGGGCGGCCCGGACCGGCCGCAGACCCGCTTCGCCTATACGATCGACCCGGACAGCGGCCGCTATCAGCTCACCGGCACCTCGCAATGCCGGGCCGGCTCGGCGCCCTCGTGCGTCGGGACCGCCGACGAGGTCAAGACGATTATCGCCTACAATGCGGACGGCTCGGTCGCGTCGACGCAGACCGGGGACGGCAGCGGCGCTCTGACCGCGACCTCGGCGATGACCTATAACGCGCTCGGCGACCTGCTCACCGTCGACGGTCCGCTTCCCGGAACCGGCGACACCTCGCGCTTCCGCTACAATTCGGCTCGCGAGCTGGTCGGGACGGTCTCGCCCGATCCCGATGGCACCGGCCCGCTCAAGCCGCGCGCGGTGCGCAACAGCTACACGAACGGCCTGCTCACCAAAGTCGAGCAGGGCAATGTCGACAGCCAGTCCGATGCCCACTGGGCGGCGTTCGCCCCGGCCCAGGCGGTCGAGACGGACTATGAGCACGCCCGGCCGGTGACGAGCAGGCTCGTCTCCGGCTCAACGGTCCACGCGCTCAGCCAGACCAGCTACGACCCGCTCGGCCGTCCCGACTGCACCGTCCAGCGGATGAACCCGGCCGCCTTCGCCGGAACGCTTCCGGCCGCCTGCGTGCTCGGCACCCAGGGTAGTGGGGCCAACGATCACGGCCCGGACCGGATCGCGAAGTCGATCTACGACCTCGCCGGGCGGGTGGAGCAGGTGAAGACGGCGCTCGGAGTGACCGGCCAGGAGGCGAACGAGGTCACCACCACATACACGGACAACGGCCTGGTCCACACCGTCACCGACGCCGAGAGCAACAAGACCACCTACGAATATGACGGCCACGACCGCCTGCTCTACACTCGCTACCCGCTTCCGGCGAAGGGCGCCAATGCGAGCGCTCCGACCAGCGGCAACGGCGCCGATTACGAGCAGCTCACCTACGAGACGTTCGCGAGCGGGACTCGGACCTCCGGCCTCGTCACCGCCTTCCGCAACCGCGCCGGCGAGACGATCGGCTTCGGCCACGACGCCCTCGGCCGGCAGATCTCGAAGGACCGCCCTGGGACGGAGCCGGACGTCGCCTACGGCTACGACCTGCTCGGCCGGATGACCTCCGCCAGCCAGA
>DATHBY010000211.1:0-4892 GCA_035295885.1 Allosphingosinicella sp. | reverse complement strand
CGGCTTGGGCCCCTCCTCCCCGTAAGGACGGGAGAGGGGCTTCCCCTACCGGCCGAGCAAAACCCTGGCCTGGGTGGCGATCTGGGCGAGCATCGGGGCGGTCGTGATGGGCGCATTGCGGACCCGTTCGACGACCCGGCGGAACTGGTCGATCCGGGGCCCCTGGGTGACGACCCACTGGTCGACCGCCTCGCTGGGATCGCTTCCGCGCTTGCGCTGGAGGAAGTCGAGGCGGAGCTGCTCGAAGTCGCGGGCGAGGCCCGCGGTCAGAAGCCGTTCCCACTGGTCGCGCGCCTGGAAGCGGTTGGCCGCGCCCTGGGCCCAGTCGAGGCTGAGCGCCTCGCCGAGGCGGGTATAGGCGTTGGTCAGGCCGATCACGTCGACTCCGAGGCGCTTGCTGAGCGCAGCGACCCCCACTCCGCCGTTCAGCTCGAACAGCCGCACGATCTTGCGGGCGATATCCTCGGGCGCTCCCAGATCGATCAGCCGGCGGCGGCGGTCGGTCGCCTCGCTCGCCACCTCGCGCCGGAGCAGGCCGTCGACCGCGCCTTCCAGAGCGCCAAGGCCGGGGGCGAGGTTGTCGACCATCTCGGCCAGCTTGGTGGTGGCGGAGGTGTTCCTGAGGATGTCGGCGATGTGGAGCTGGAGCGCCTGGCTGGCCTGGTCGAACAATTCGAGGCGGAGCTGCTCGGGCAGGTCGGCGGTGTCGAGCCGCTCCCAGAAGACCTGCATGTCGAACAGGCGCTCGGCGGCGACGAAGGCCGCGGCGACCTGGCCGAACGAGGCGCCCTCCTCCTCGGCCAGAGCGAAGGGCGCGGTGATTCCGAGGCGGTTGACGAGGCGGTTGGCGATCCTGGTGGCGATGATCTCGCGGCGAAGGCGGTGCTGGAGGATGGCGTCGCCGTGGCGGGCGCGCATCGTCTCCGGAAAGGCGCCGCACAGCTCGGGCGTCAGGGTCGGATCCTCGGTGATCTTGCCCATTTCGAGCGCCGCCTGGAGCGCCATCTTCGAGGTCGACAGGAGGATGGCGAGCTCCGGACGGGTGAGGCCGCGATCCTCCTGCGCCCGCCGCATCAGCTCCTCGTTGGTCTCCAGCCCCTCGACGGCGCGGTTGAGCCGGCCGCTCTCCTCGAGCATCTCCATCGCCCTCAGCAAAGGCGGAAGGCCGGCGGCGCCGCTGCGCTCGGCGATCGACAGCGCCAAAGTCTGGAGGCGATTGTCCTCGAGCACGATCTCGGCGACCTCGTCCGTCATCTCGGCCAGGAGGGCGTTGCGATCCTCCAGAGCGAGGCGGCCCTCGGCCATCTCCCGGTTCAGCGGGATCTTGATGTTGACCTCGTTGTCCGAGCAGTCGACTCCCGCCGAATTGTCGATGAAGTCGGTGTTTATCCGCCCCCCCGCCGCGGCGAACTCGACCCGGCCCGCCTGGGTGATGGCGAGGTTGGCGCCCTCTCCGAGCGCCTTGGCGCGAAGGTCGCCGCCGTTGACCCGGACGGCGTCGTTGCCGGGGTCGCCGACCTCGGCGTTGCTCTCGCTCCTGCCCTTGATGTAGGTGCCGATGCCGCCGAACCAGAGCAGGTCGACGGGCGCGGTCAGGATCGCGGACAGCAGGCCGGCCGGATCGATCTCCTCGGCCTCGGTGCCGAGCATGGCCCGCACCTCGGGCGAGAGCGGGATCGACTTCTGGCTGCGCGGGAAGATGCCGCCGCCCTTCGAGATCAATTTGCGGTCGTAATCGTCCCAGCTCGATCGCGGCAGGTTGAAGAGCCGGTTGCGCTCCTCCCAGCTCGCCGCCGGATCGGGATCGGGATCGAGGAAGATGTGGCGGTGGTCGAAGGCCGCGACGAGGCGGATCGCCTTCGACAGGAGCATTCCGTTGCCGAACACGTCGCCCGACATGTCGCCGACCCCGGCGACTGTGATGGGCTGCGATTGGACGTCGGTGCCGATCTCGCGGAAGTGGCGCTGGACGGAGATCCAGGCGCCGCGTGCGGTGATGCCCATCGCCTTGTGGTCGTAGCCGTAGCTTCCCCCCGACGCGAAGGCGTCGCCGAGCCAGAAGCCGCGCTCGGTGGCGATGGCGTTGGCGATGTCGGAGAAGGTCGCGGTGCCCTTGTCGGCGGCGACGACGAAATAGGGATCGTCGCCGTCGTGGACGACGATGCCCTCGGGATGAACGACCTTGTTGCCGACGATATTGTCGGTGACCGAGAGCAAGGACCGGATGAAGATACGGTAGCTCTCGGTCCCCTCGGCCAGCCAGGAGTCGCGATCGGACGGCGGGGGCAGGTGCTTGGGATAGAAGCCGCCCTTGGCGCCGGTGGGGACGATGACTGCGTTCTTGACCAGCTGCGCCTTCATCAGCCCGAGTATCTCGGTCCGGAAATCGTCGCGCCGGTCCGACCATCTGAGGCCGCCGCGGGCGATCGGGCCGCCGCGCAGGTGGATGCCCTCCACCCGCGGCGAATAGACCCAGATCTCGCGCCAGGGGAGCGGCTGGGGCAGGTTCGGGACCCTCGCGCTGTCGAGCTTGAAGGCGAGCGCCTCGCGCCCGGCGGGCGTGAAGGCGTTGGTTCGCAGTGTCGCCGAGACGACCCCGTGGAGGAGGCGCAGGATCCGGTCCTCGTCGATCGCCGCGACCTGCGAGAGGCCGTCGCGGATCGTCCGCTCGGCCGCTTCGATCGCGGCGTCCCGCGGGCCCCGGTGCGAAGGATCGTGGAGCGCGTCGAACAGGGCGATGATTCCGTGGGCGACTTCGGGCGCTCGGCGCAGGGCCTCGACCACCGTCACCATCGAATAAGAGAGGCCGCCCTGGCGAAGGTAGCGGAACCAGGCGCGGAACAGGACGACGTCGCGCGGCGCCACGGCAGCGGCGACGAGCAGCTGGTTGAACGCGTCGTTCTCCGCCTGGCCTTCCAGCACCTCGGCGATCGCTCGCTCGACCAGCCCGGCGCGGGCGAGCACCTGCCCGGCGTCTCCGGCCCGGACCTCGAGCAGGAATTCGTGGACATAGCCCAGCCGGCCCTCGTCGAGGGCGGTGGGATGCTCCTCCAGCACCCGGAAGCCGAAATTCTCGAACACCGGCACCGCGTCGGAGAGCGGGATGACCTCGGCCAGCCGGTAGGTGTTGACCCTGAGCCGCTGCGGCCCGTCCTCCGCCTCGCGGTAGAGCCTGGCGTCGCGTTGCGCTGCGCCGTCCAGCGAGCAGATGCGCAATATGTCCTGAGCCGCCTCCGCGGGCGGGACGGCGATCCGGTAGGCCTCGGGGAAATCGTCGAGATAGGACAAGGCGAGGCGGGTCGCGCGCTGCGGGCCGACCAGCTCGCCGAGCGCCTCCTCGACCGAGGGCTCCCAGCCGCGCACCATCTCGTCGAGGCGGCGGTCGAGCTCGGCGACGTCGGGGTTCGGTTTCTCCGGGCCGACGTAGAGCGTGTAGCGGATGAGCGCGAGATCGCCGTCGCCAAGCTCGACCGACCAGTTGGAGATCCGCCCCTGCGAGGCCTGCTCGATCATCTGGCCGATGGCGAGGCGGCGCCGGGTCGTCAGCTCGTCGCGGGGCAGCCAGATGAAGGCGAACATGTTGCCCTTGAGGATCGAGCGGACCAGGGCGAGCGTCGGCCGCGGACGGTCGGCAAGCGACATTGCGGTGGTGACCAGCTCGCGCACCGCGTCGACGCTTAGGCTGACCAGAAGGTCGTGCGGCAAAGCGGTGACGGCGTGGCGAAGCGCCTTGCCGCTATGGCCGGAGGGGTCGAATCCGAACTCGCGCTCGAGCTGCTGAAGCCGCTTGCGCAGCAGGGGAACTTCCTCGACCGGCGAGCTGAGGGCCTCGCTGGTCCACAGGCCGGCATGGACTCCGATGCCGGTGACCTTGCCGTCCTCGATCACCGGGACGACGACGAGGTCGAGCGGCACCCGGCGGTGGACCGAAGCCCGGCGCTCGGCCTTGGCGAGGAGCGGGACGTCGCCGCCCTGCTCGAAATAGCGCATCGCTCCGAGCGCGCCGCCGGGGTCGGTAGGCTCGCCCGGGATCCGGAACAGGCCGAGAGTGTCGGTGGGCTGGCCGTCCGGCCGCTCGACCTCGTAGCCGAGCAGGGTCATCTTCCCGTCGGCGAACCAGCGCAGCAGGGCGGCGCCTTCCTCATTGCCGGCCCTGTCGGCATCGGCGCGCATCTGCGCCTGCATCGCCCGCCAGTCGGTGACCGCGGCCCGGACGTCGGCGAGGACCCGGTGGAGATCGGCGACGATCTCGCGCCGGCCGCGGGCGTCGGCGCGGTCGACCTCCAGATACATCATCGATTCGCGGCGGGAGGCATCGTCGCAGAGCGGCTCCACCGAGACGAGCTGACAATCCTGGTCGCGGGTGACGCAGACCACCGGATGGAGCAGGCGGTGGACGGTGAGGTTGCGTGCGGCGAGCGTGTTGGCGACGCTGTCCACCAGGAACGGCATGTCGTCGTTGACGATCCCGATCCGCATCCGGCGGTGGCCCAGCGCCCCGCCCTGCGGCTCGACCCGGACGAGCGCGATTCCGGGCGGGCGGCGGGCGGCGCAGGCGGCGACGAACTCGGCCGCTGCGATCCGGTCCGAGTCGGTGAAATCGGCGAGCTCGCCGGGAAGGGCGCCGTCGACGAGGACATGGGCGAGGGCGTCGACGATCTGCACGTCGGCTGCGGCGGGCTCCGCGACGCTCTCGCTGGCGCTGCTTCCCCCGGAAGCAGCTTTGGATCCAGCGAGAGTGTCCGAACTCATAATTGGCTCCCAAAGGGGCGGCGTAGGGGCGCCGTCTTACTGGTCGCGCGCCCTATGCCCCCGGCGGCCTGAGGGGGCAACCCCTTGGACTTGCCTCCCCGCCACCAGGCGGTTGGGGCGGAGTAGAAGAGGCCGGCGCC
>DATHBY010000210.1:0-1852 GCA_035295885.1 Allosphingosinicella sp. | reverse complement strand
GGCGGACTGGCGTCGGCCGACCTTCCTCTACCTCAACATCCAGGAGGCGCATTTTCCCTACGCCCATCCCGACATGCCGCGCTTCCTGCCCGGGCGGCTGGCGAAGAGGAGCGAGATCAGGGCCGCCAACCGCGAGATGGTGGAGCGCACCTACTGGAATTCGGTCGCCTATTCGGACTGGCTGGTGGGGCAGGTGTTAGGCCGGCTCAAGGCTCAGGGCGTGTACGAGCGCACCCTGGTCATGGTCACCGGCGATCATGGCGAAGCATTGTTCGAGGAGGGCTTCCTCGGGCACGGCCACGTCCTCGACCGGGCCCAGACGCAGGTGCCGTTCATCCTCAGCGATCCGGCCGTGAAGGTGGCGGGGCCGATCGGCCTGGCCGATTATCGCGCGATCCTGCTCCGCGCTCTTTCGGGCGACGTAGCGCCGCGCCCGGCCAAGGCGGCCGTCTTCCAGTATATCGGGACGCTGGACCGGCCCGGGCTGATCGGCATCGTGGAGCCGGGGGGCGTGTGGACGACTCTCAACCTGGAGACGGAGGAATTGTGGTTCAGCGATTCCGGGCGGCGGGTGCGCTACCGCGAGCTGGCCGCCGGGTCGCCGGAAAAGGTGCGGGCCGACCGGCTGGTCGACGAATGGGCCCGGCAGAGGTGGCTGGCTCGGCAATAGAGTTTGGCCTATTGCGACGGAAGCGAGGCGTTCGTCATGCCGGACTTGATCCGGAATCCACCTTCTTCCTCCACCGGGATTGAGAAAAAGGTGGACCCCGGATCAAGTCCGGGGTGACGATTCTGTTTCGGCAGGACAAAGTCCAGCCCGTCACACCGGCGAAGGATGGGGTGACGGGGGTGAAAGGCGCTGAGGTCTTCACTCGCCGGGGTCCCAGCCTTCGCCGGGACGACGAGATGTCTACACCGCCGTTCGTCCATATTCCTGGTGGTTGTAGGGGTGGCTGATCGAGAGGCCGCCGTCGACCACCAGAGCGTGGCCGTTGACGTAGCTGGCTTCGTCGGAGGCGAGGAAGAGGGCGGCGGCGGCGATCTCGTCGGGGATTCCGCCGCGCTTCAGGGGGTTGAGGTGGCCGATCCGGTCTTCCTTGCCGGCGGCTCTCGCCCAGTCGTAGACGGGGCGGGTCATCCCGGTCTCGATCAGGCCGGGGCAGATGGCGTTGACCCGGATATTGGCTCCGGCGAGCTGGGTGGCGGCGACCTGGACGAGGTTGATGACTCCGGCCTTGGACGCGGAATAAGCGGGGCCGCCGGCGCCGGCGCGAAGGCCGGCGACGCTGGCGGTGCAGATTATCGAGCCTCGGCCATTCTCCTTCATCGCCGGGGCGGAATGCCTGATGGCGAGCGCTGGGCCGATGAGGTTGATCCGCAATATCTCCTGCCAGTCCTCGACGCCCTGCTCGAACAGGGAGGCGAGGCCGCCCGAGATGCCGGCATTGGCGAAGAAGATGTCGAGGGCGCCGAAACTCTGAAGCGCCGCCTGGACGAGGTCCTGGACGTCGTCCTCGCTGCCGGCGTCGGCCTGGATCCCGATCGCCGCTTGGCCGATCTGCGCGGCGGTCTCGTCCTGGCCCTTGAGATCGGCGCAGATGACCTTCGCGCCCTCGGCGGCGAAGCGGATCGCGCTTGCCCGGCCGATTCCGGAGCCGGCGCCGGTGACGATGGCGATCTTGTCGGGGAGTCTCATGTCGTTCTCCGTCATTCCGGCGAAAGCCGGAATCCATGAACACGGCCGGCGGGAATCTCGTGACGCAGTGTTCATGGATCCCGGATCAAGTCCGTGATGACGATTCCTCCGCTTCGTTACAAGCCCACGCCGGTCGTGCTTCCCCCATCTACCACG
>DATHBY010000209.1:0-3573 GCA_035295885.1 Allosphingosinicella sp. | reverse complement strand
CGGGATATCGAAATACCAGCCGCCGCCGCGGCGCGCGGTCGGATGCAGAGGCATGCCCACCGAGTGATTGCGGCCGCGGATGATCGGGCCGATCGTCCAGGCCTGGGGGCTGGAAGCGGCGACGGCGGTTTGGGCGCTCGCCTCCGCCCCATTTCCGCAGGCGGGGAGGCAGATGAAGGACGCCAGGAGTGCGGTGCGAAGGGGCATGGCCGGCGTATATGGGCGCCTTCATGTCCACCGGCTGAATTCCTTTCCGAGACGAGAGGAGAGGAATTCAGGCGCCGCGGCGTTCCTCCGACTTCCTCAGCACCTCATAGGCGGCCTGCACCGCCTGGAAACGCTTCGCCGCCTCGGCGTCGCCGGGCGCGGCGTCGGGGTGGTTGGCCTTGGCGAGCCGCCGATAGGCCGCCTTGATCGTCTCGAACGGAGCGTCGGCCTCGACTTCGAGCAGGTCGAGGGCGCGCATCTCCTCGCGGCTTCGGCTGCCGTCGCCGGGGCCGCCCCAGCCATAATGGTTCGCCTGCTTGTAGCCGTTGGCGCCGCGCCTTTCGTCCGCCTCGCGGGCGGCGGCATCTTCGGCGGTGAGGCCCTCGAAATAATTCCAGTTGCGGTTGTATTCGGCCGCGTGAGCCTCGCAGAAATACCAGCGGTCGGGGCTGTGCGGCGATTTCGGCGCGGGCCGGTCGCCGGGCTCGCTGCAGCCTTCGCGATCGCACAGGCGCACCTCGGTCGCCTCGCGCCGGGTGCCGTAGCCGCGCCAGCGCGGAAATCCCCAGTCGTTGGAACGGGTCTGTCGAGCCATTGTCGCTTTCTAATCCAAACCCGGGGAAAAAGTGCCAGAGGATCTATAAGCCGGGTTCTGTCCACCCCGTAAAGGGCTGTGCGGCCATTCGTCTGGGAGGCGGATCGCTCCGCCCCTCAAGCAACCAACCCGGACGGCATAAGGCGGAACGAGCCCGGCCATCCCTATTCGGTCTTGCTCCCGGTGGGGTTTGCCGTGCCGGCCGCCGTTGCCGGGGCCGCGGTGGGCTCTTACCCCACCCTTTCACTGTCGCAGGGCCGAAGCCTTTGCGACCTGCTTTCTGTGGCACTTTCCCTGGGGTCGCCCCCGCCGGACGTTATCCGGCACCGTCGTTCCGTGGAGCCCGGACTTTCCTCTCCGCTTCGCCAAGGCTCAGCAGAGTGGCCGCCCGATCCTCTGGCCGGTGCTATCTAGGCGGTGCGCTCCGGCTATCCAAGAGCAAACCGAGAAGGATGGCGCGGGTCTCGCCGTCGATCACTCCGTCGATCAGCTCCGGGCGGAAGCGGCGCTGGAAGGCTTCGACCGCGGCCTTCGGCTTGTGGACGTCGTAGCCGTAGCGCTCGAGCGCGAGCAGGAAACCGCCGTCGGTCCACAAGGGATCGATCAGATTCCGGGTCGGCCGCGGCATTGCCAGGCCGAGCCTGGCCAGCCGGGCCCAGTCGAACAGCTCGCCCGGATCCTGCTTGCGTCCCGGCGCTACGTCGGAATGGCCGACGACATAAGGCGGCCGAATGCGGTGGCGGCGGACGATGTCGGCGACCAGCGGGATGAGCGAGTCCATCTGCGGCTCGGGAAAGGCGCGATAGCCGAATTCGTGGCCCGGATTGACCATCTCGATGCCGATGCTGGCCGAATTTATGTCGACCGCCCCCCGCCAGAAGGCGCGGCCGGCGTGCCAGGCGCGTTTCTCCTCCTCGACCATTCGCAGCACCCGGCCGTCCTCGCCGACGAGATAATGGCAGGAGACCTTCGCTTCGGGGTCCCTCAGGCGGGCGATCGCCGACTCCGCGTCGGCCATTCCGGTATAATGGAGCACGAGCATCGTGACGGGCAGCGCGCGCTCATCGAAATTGGGCGAGGGGGCGTCGACGATGCCGTCCATCCCCTCTTCCGCCGCTAAAATCCGTCCGGCGTCAAGAGGCCGCCCGGCGCCGCTCGGAGCGCGTCGGAGCGCGCAGGTAGAGGCCGCGGCACTCGGGATCGGAGACGAAGGCGTCGGTCTGGCCGATCACCGTCTCGCCCGCGCCGAGCATCAGCGCAGCATCGTCGGCCGCGGCTTCGGCGAGGCGCTGGAAGGCCGCCCGGCGCACCTGCGGCGAGAAATAGAGGAGCACGTTGCGGCACAAGATGATGTCGAACCTTTCCGCCGGAGCCGACGGGGCGACGAGGCTCGACACTTCGAACCGGACCGCCCGCCTGAGGTCGGCCGAGATCCGCCAGGCGGCGCCGGGAAGCTCGTCGAACCAGCGCATCATCTGCACGACCGGGAGCCCGCGCTGCACCTCGAATTGCGAATAGACGCCGCTCTTCGCCTGGTCGACGGCCGCCCGGGAAACGTCGGTGCCGATTATGTCGATCGTCCAGCCGCTCCAGCGCGCCTTCTGGTCGGCGAAATGCATTGCGATCGAATAGGCTTCCTGGCCGGTCGAGCAGCCGGCGCACCAGATGGCGAGCCGGCGCTCGCGGCGGCGGACTTCCTCGAGGCGGCGCAACGCCGGCCCGAGCAGAAGCTCGAACGACTGGCGGTCCCGGAAGAAAAAGGTCTCGTTGTTGAGCAGGGCCTCGACGACCGAGTCGGCGAGGCCTTCGTCGGAGCGGGCGACCAGCGCTGCGACGAGCCCGTCGAGCGAGCCGATTCCGCGCTCCCGCATCACCGGCTGAAGCGCCGTCTCGATCCGCCAGCGCC
Source organism: Allosphingosinicella sp. (assembly GCA_035295885.1). Classification (GTDB taxonomy): domain Bacteria; phylum Pseudomonadota; class Alphaproteobacteria; order Sphingomonadales; family Sphingomonadaceae; genus Allosphingosinicella. Next base: position 865 of record DATHBY010000209.1, on the reverse strand, counting down.
GGCTCATCGTCAGCTGCTGGCCGGTGCGGGCTTCGAGCAGGCCGGCGAGGATCCGGCTTGAGGCGTCGCTCACCTGCACGGCACCGCCTCGACCCGAGCCGCGACCCGAGCCGCGAGCTCCGCCGGCGGAAGCACCGCGCTGGCGAGGCCGGCTTCGACGACGGCCCGGGGCATGCCCCAGACGGCGCAGCTCTGCCGGTCCTGGGCCATCATCGTCCCGCCGCGGGCGACCAGCTCCCGGCTGCCGGCGAGACCGTCTCGGCCCATGCCGCTAAGCATCACTCCGAGCGCGGCTCGGCCGTAGGTGCCGGCGACCGAGTCCAGCATGACGTCCACCGAGGGGAGGCAGCCCCCCGGGACGGCGCTCCGGTCCAGCCGGACGAACACCCGCGCCCCCTTCTGGTCGAGGCGGATATGGGCGTCGCCCGGAGCGAGGACGATCTCCTCGGCCCGAAGCTCCAGCCCGTCGTCGGCGATTCGGGCGGTTCGGCCGGAGGCGGCCTCCACCTGCCGGGCGAAGAACGGGACGAAGACGGCGGGGAGATGCTGGGTGATCAGGATCGGAGCCCCGATCTTCGCCGGCAGGGCGCCGAGCAAAGCGGTGACGGCATGAAGTCCGCCGGTCGAAGCGCCCACGGCGAGGCAGCCGAGCCTGGCTTCGACCCGCTCGGCCGGAGCGGACGCCTGCGCCGGCGCCTCGCGGCGCCCCATTCGGCGGAGCCGGTCGGCCAGCACCTCCGAGAAGCGGCCGCTGAAGGCCCCGGCCCCCGGCTTGGGCAAGGTTTGCGCGGCGCCGGGAGCGAGCGCCCGAACAGCCGCGAGCGCGTCGCCGTCGCAGAAAGAGGATACGATGAGGACCCGCGCG
>DATHBY010000208.1:0-4981 GCA_035295885.1 Allosphingosinicella sp. | reverse complement strand
GGCGGCGGCGACGTCGGCGGGCGAGGCGGTGGGGACCGAGCCGATGATCCGGCCGTCGATTGGGGAATGGGAAACGAGGTCGCCTTGCGGGAGCGGGATGCCGAGGTGCTCGAAGAGGACTCGGGCTTCGGCGGTGGAATCGAAGGTCATGTCGGGCCGTCCTTGCGAGGAGAGGAGCTTCGAAGCAACCCCGTCGCCCCAGCGAAGGCCGGGGCCCAGGGGGTGAGAGGAACGGCGCCCATCACCCGCCGGGATGCCAGCCTTCGCCGCATGACGGGCTATGCGAACAGACCCCTCGCCTTCGCCATCCGCTCGATCCCCGCCGCCAGAGTCTCGGGCCGCTTGGCGAAGCAGAGGCGGACGACGCTCGTCACCGGATCCTCGGCGTAGAATGCCGACAACGGAATCCCCGCGACGCCGGCCTCCGTCACCGAGCGCTCGCAGAAGGTTGAGTCGTCCGCCGCAATCCCCGAGGCTGGCAGATCCACTCCCACGAAATAGGTGCCCTCCGCCGGCAGCGTCGCGAAGCCGGCTTGCTCTAGCCCCGAGACGAGCACATCCCGTGCCGCGGCGAAATCCCGGCGCATCCCGTCGAAATAGCTCTCGTCGAGGCCGAGGCCGTAGGCCACCCCCGACTGCAGGTTCGGAGCCGTCGCGAAGGTTAGGAACTGGTGCGCCCTCGAGATCGGCCCGGCCAGCGCCGGCGGCGCCACCACCCAGCCGACCTTCCACCCGGTGAGCGAGAAGATCTTGCCAGCCGAGCCGACCTTCACCGTCCGCTGCGACATTCCGGGCAACCCCGCCAGCGGCAGGTGCTCGCGCCCGTCGAACACGACATGCTCCCAGACCTCGTCGGTCAGAGCGATCGCATCGTGCCTCACGCACGCCTCCGCGAGCAGCCCGAGCTCGTCGGCGCCGAACACCCGCGACGAGGGATTGTGCGGGTTGTTGAAGACGACGAGCTTCGTGTTCGGAGTGAAGGCGGCGGCCAGCGCTTCCCCGCTGATCCGCCAGTCCGGCGGAGTCAGCCGGACGAAGCGCGGCACCCCGCCGGCGCGAAGCACGAGCGGCAGATAGGCGTCGTAGAGCGGCTGGAAGAGCAGGACCTCGTCGCCAGGCTCGATCAGCGCCATCAGCGACGCGGCCAGCGCCTCGGTCGCGCCAGAGGTCACGACGACGCCGTCCGGGTCGGTCTCCAGCCCCTGATTCGCCCGATAATGATCGGCGACGGCGCGGCGAAGCCCGGGCAGCCCCGGCATCGGCGCATATTGGTTGGAGCCGGAGATCAGCGCCTCGGCGGCGCGGGCGACGACGTCGTCCGGCCAGCCGAAATCGGGGAATCCCTGGCCCAGGTTCACGGCTTTATGCTCGACGGCGAGAGCTGACATGCGCGTGAAGATGGTGGTGGGGAGGCTGGCGAAGAGCGGGTTCATGCTGTGCCGCTCTAATCCTCCCCATCGCTTCGCGACAGGAGGATTAAGGGAGCCGCCCGATCAGCGCTTCCGCCGCCGCCGGATTTCGCACCTTCGCTCCGGAGATGAAGAACACATAGGTCTCCCGCGCCCGCGGCTTGGGCGGCTCCGCGACATAGGGAAACCCCTCCGGGCTCTCGCCCCGCGCCCAGCCCCTTGCCACCTGCGCCCACCGATCCAGCTCGGCTGGCTCGTACCCTGTGGTCACCTCCTCGCGGCTGCGCTGCAGCCGCGCATAAGCGAAGTCGCCGGAGAGATCGGCGATGCAGGGATAATCGTCGGCGTCGGCGAAGACGATCGCCACCCCCGCAGCCCGGGCCATTTCGACGAACGCCGGGTCGCGGAAGCTTTCGTGGCGAGGCTCGACCGCATGACTCAAGGGCACGCCTGCGACCTTGCGCGGAAGCAGCGCCAGGAAGGCGCGGAAATCGTCCGGCTCGAAGCGCTTGGTGCCCATGAACTGCCAAAGGATCGGACCCAGTTTGTCGCCCAGCTCCGTCAGCCCCTGGCCGCAGAAGCGTTCCACCCCCTCCCCCGCCTCGCCGAGCACCTTACGGTTGGAGCAGAAGCGCGAGCCCTTGACCGCGAAGCGGAAATCCTCCGGCACCGATTTCGCCCAGCGCCCGAACAGCTCGGGCTTCTGAAGCTTGTAATAGGTCGCGTTGATCTCGATCGCGGTCAGCCGGCCCGCCATATGCTCGAGCTGCTTCGCCCTGGGCAGCTTGGGCGGATAGAAGCCCTCCCGCCAGGGATCGTAATCCCAGCCGCCGACTCCGACCCGGATTCGGCCCCCTGTTTCCACGACGCCCCGCCGCGGCCTCAATCTTCCGGTTCGCCGGCGTCGTCGAAATGGCCCTCGATCGGCTCCACCGGGGCCGCCGCCATGGCGGGGCCCGTCGGGCGGTCGAGCAGGGGCTTGACGAGCGGGTCGGTGGGATTGGTCACCGTGGAGCCGGCTCCGAACGTCGCGTTGAGGACGAAGTCCGCCTCGACCTTGGTGAAAGCCGGATCCCAGTGGGTGTTCACCGGAACCTGGCTATGGCCGTAATGGCCGCCCTTGGACGCCCAGATGGCTTCAGAGCGATTGTGCCCGCCCGGGTCCTTGCCGGCGGCGGTCGGGGGCTTTGGAGGGCCGGCCGGCCACACCCGGGGCACGTTGTGGGTCGCCTCGATCCAGCGGCACAGGCGCGCGAGGTTGGTCAGAGCCGACTTGCTCTTGGGCTTGCCCGCGAAACCGACCAGCTCGATCTGGATCGCCGAATGACGGTTGGTCTCGATCGTCCCGGCCGGGTGCCGCAGCGCCCGCGCCGCGACTCCGGTGTCGATATGCTGGAGGATCTTGTTGCCGTCGACGGTGAAATGCGGGTCCGCCCTGGCGGCCCTGTAAGCGGCCTCGGCGCCCGCGGACGTGCTGCCCTCCGTGGTATGATGGACGATCCTGAACGGCCCCGCCAGAAACGAGCCGGACGGGCCGCTGATCGGTTTGAAAGTCGCGAACGGACATAATGCCATCGTCTCTCTCCGTCATGCTCCGCACAATTGCGATTCCATTCCTTCCTTCGACAAAAAATGGCAAGACTTCCGTGATGGGCGTCACGCGGGCAGCCTGGCAGATTGCCTAGAGTCCGGTTAGTCCTGCGACATTCGCAAGTGCCACTGAGAGGTGGGACCAAATGACCCGATTGCCCAATACTCGCAAGCTGACCATATTGGCACAGGATCCGGCGGTACGCCTGGGCGGTCGTCTGGCCTTTGCCGCCGTCGAGGTGCCCGCCGAGCTGCTGGCCAGGGGACCGACGGGATATCGGGTCAAGGTCGTCGATTACGACGCCTCGAGCCGACTTCTCTACCAGGACAAGATCGAGCACGAGCCGGTGAATGGCCAGTTCTCCGATCCGTTCGCGCGCGCTCCCGAAGAGCAGGATGCCGATTACGAGCGGCGGCTTCTCGGCAATCCCAACTTCCATGCGCAGAACGTCTACGCGATCGTCATGCGGACTCTTTCCCGCTTCGAGTTCGCTCTCGGCCGGCGAGTCGCCTGGAGCTTCGGGGGTCACCAGCTGAACGTCGCCCCGCATGCTTTCGCCGTCGCCAACGCCTTCTACTCGGAAGAGGATAAGGGCCTCTTCTTCGGCTATTTCACCGGCACCTCCGGCGACAGGGTCTTCACCTGCCTTTCCCACGATGTCGTCGCTCACGAGACGACTCACGCGCTGCTCGACGGCCTGCGCACCGGCTTCACGGAGCTGTCGGGGCCCGATCAGTCGGCTTTCCACGAGGCGTTCGCCGACGTCGTCGCCCTGCTGTCGATCTTCTCCCTGCCCGAACTCGTCGCGGCCTTGCTCAACGAGGAATTCCAGCCGCCGCGGCAAGGCAGCGAGATCCGGCCGATCGACGGCTCCCGGCTGACTGCGCGATCGCTGCGCGAAAACAGCCTGATGAAGCTCGCCGAGCAGTTCGGCCGCGAGGTCCAGAACGTCCATGGCGACGCGCTGCGCCGTTCGTTGATGATCGAGCCGGGGACCGACGTGCTGTCGAGGCCCGAATATCAGGAAGAGCATGCGCGCGGCGAGGTGCTCGCGGCGGCGATGATGCGCAGCTTCCTCGGCCTGTGGGACCGTCGCATCCGCGAACTCGGCACCTTCGGCGACAATCAGTACAACCTGGACATGGTCATCGAGGAGGGCGCGAAAGTGGCGGACCACCTGCTGACCATGTCGATCCGGGCGCTCGATTATTGCCCGCCCGTCGACATCGACTTCCGAGCCTTCCTCGCCGCCGCTCTGACGGCCGACGCCGAGCTCATTCCGGGCGACAGATACGGCTATCGCCAGGCCATTCTCGAAGCTTTCGCCTCCTACGGCATCGAGCCTCCCGAAGAGGGATGCATGGTCCCCGACGGAACCTGGTGCCGGTTCGATCCGACTATCCCGATCAGCTACGCGAACACCAATTTCGAATCGATGCTGCGCGACAAGGAGGAAGTGTTCCGCTTCATCTGGGAGAATCGCGACGCCCTCGGCATCGAGGTTCGCGGAGTCATCGAGGTCGACACGCCACGCCCGAGCATCCGCCAGGGGCCGGACGGCTTCTTCCTCAAGGAGACGATCGTCACCTACATCCAGCGCGCGGACCTGTTCGGAGCGGAGGCCGGGGCGATCCTGGGCTGCAGCCTGCCCGAGGACATGACGACAAGACAACGCATCACCGCCTTCGGCGGCGGCGTGCTGGTCTTCGATCAATATGGTCAGATCAAATATCACGTCGCGCACCCGCTCAAGGCGGAGAAGCGACAATATGCCCGGCTCAAATATCTCTGGGAGCATAGCCAGACCAGCGCGCCGCTGCGCGGCGCGCGCGATCGTTTCGCGGGCCTTCATCGCGCCCGGGCGGAGGACTGAACCATGGCCGCAGCCCCCACCAGCGTCACCGTCTTTTCCTACCAGGTCGGCTTCGGCGACTGCTTCCTGCTGCGCTTCGTCTATGACGACGGCCCTCGCCACGTGCTG
>DATHBY010000207.1:0-14958 GCA_035295885.1 Allosphingosinicella sp. | reverse complement strand
TGAGGGCGAGCGCGGAAAGACCCGTCAGAAGAGCGACGCGCGAAGTGCGAACCATTTCAATTCCCCCGAAAAACGGGCGGCCCCCGGGCCGCCGGACCCCCCTAGCTTATGTTAATCCGCTCGGCAGGGAAGGCTTTTTTGCCGCGACGCGGTAAAGGCGCGGTCACTGTGCCCGCCGGACCACAGGGGCGAAAAGCCTTGGAGGAGAGCGCCATGGCCCGCTAAGGGCCGCGCCATGAGCAATCCGATCACCGTCGACCTTCCCCATAAACTGGGAGCCGAGGAGGCCAGGCGCCGAATCGACCGCAACATGAGCAAGCTGGCCGGCCATATTCCGGGCGGCGCCCAGGTCGGCTCGCGCTGGACCGGCGACCGGCTCGACCTCGACATCGGGGCGATGGGCCAGCAGATCGCAGCCCAGGTCGAGGTGCAGGAGACGATCGTCCGGCTCACGGTGACCCTGCCGCCCGCTCTCGCCTTTTTCGGGGGAATGATCGAGCCGCTGATCCGGAGCCAGGGCAATGCGATGCTCGAGGACAAGAGCGGCAAGTAGGGTTGAGCTCCTCCGATACGCCGGTTCGGCAGGCTCACCGGCTACTCGGGATGAGCGGATGTGGGCAAAATCCCGCTCATCCCGAGTAGGGACTGAACCTGGCGAAGGCCCGTATCGAAGGACCAGCGCGGCCTCAGCCCTTCTTCTTCTTCGCCCGGCGCGGCGGGCCGTCGCTTCGGGTGAGCGAGAGGATCGGGCAGCGTTCGCCCTCGACCAGGATCGCCCCGAACCGGTCGAGGCCGAGGCCGCCGCGCGTGTCGTAGCCGATCGCATGGGCCCATTCGAGGCCCCAGCAGGCCCCGCCCAGCTCCGCCCGGTACCAGCGGCGATTCCGGTCCTCGAGATACAAGATGTGATTGCCCACCGCCTCGAAGTTGCGGATAGCTCGGGGATGGGTGGCGAAGGGGATCGAGACCTGGCGCTCCTCAGGGTCGGCAGGGGGCGGCGCGGCCGAAGCGGGCGCGGCGGCGGCGGCGGCGAGGAGGATGAGAATGTGCTTCATGGCGCCTGCCATGCGCCGGCGCCGCTGAACCGCCGATGACGAAGGCGGCTTGCCTACGCCCGGCGCGGCGCTAGTTTCGCCGGCGAACGGCAGGGGGTTTCGGGCAGATGCGGCATGTGGCGATCATCGGCTCGGGCCCTGCGGGCTATTACACCGCGGAGGCGCTTCAGAAGCTCTACGGCGAGGCGGTGGCGATCGACATGATCGACCGGCTGCCGGTCCCCTACGGGCTGATCCGTTCCGGAGTCGCGCCCGACCACCAGTCGATCAAGGCCGTCTACCGGCGCTACGAGAAGGTGGCGCTGTCCCCCAACGTGCGCTTCGTCGGCAATGTCTGCGTCGGGCCCGACGTGACCGTGGCCGAGCTCGTCCAGCTCTACGACGCGGTCGTCCTCGCCACCGGCGCTCCCAACGACCGGCCGCTCGACCTGCCCGGAAGCGACCTGCCCGGAGTGGTCGGCTCGGCCGCCTTCGTCGGCTGGTACAACGGCCATCCCGATTTCGCCGACCTCGACCCGCCGCTCGACGTCGCCGCGGCGGCGGTGATCGGCAACGGCAACGTCGCCCTCGACGTCGCCCGGATCCTCGCCAAGACCGGGGCGGAGTTCGCAGGCTCCGACATCGTCGGCCGAGCCCTCGACTCGCTCGACCGCAGCGCGATCCGGACCATCCACGTGCTCGGCCGGCGCGGCCCGCACCAGATCGCGATGACTCCCAAGGAGCTGGGCGAGCTCGGCCATCTCGAGGCGGCGGCGCCTCGGGTCGACCTCGCCGACTTTCCGCCGGTCGGCGACGACGCGCTGCTCGAGCCGGGAATGCGCAAGTCGGTCACCCATTTGCGCGACTTCGCCGGCCTGCCGCAGGACAAGCCCAAGACGATCGACTTCGACTTCTTCGCAATGCCGGTGGCGGTCGAGGGCGAGGGCCGGGTCGAGCGGCTGATCGTCGAGCGCACCAGGCTGATCGGGGACCTGCGCTCGGTCGGAACCGGGGAGCGCTATTCGATCGAGTGCGGCCTGGTGATCAGCTGCATCGGCTACCAGACCCCGCCGATCGAGGGCGTTCCCTACGAGCATGGCCGGGGCCGCTTCGCCAACCAGGACGGGGTGATCGGAGGCGGCCTCTACTGCGTCGGCTGGGCCCGGCGCGGGCCGACCGGAACGATCGGCACCAACCGTCCCGACGGCTTCGAGGTCGCCGAGAAGATCTTCGCCGCTTTCGGCCCGGGGGGCGGCGGCAAGCCGGGCGCCGCGGGCCTCGACACCCTGCTCCACGCCCGCGGAGTCGAGCCGGTCGCCTTCCGCGACTGGCAGCGGATCGAGGCGGCGGAGACCGGCCGGGCCCGCGAGGGCAGCCCGCGCGAAAAGTTCACCAGCATCGCCGAGATGATCGCCGCTTTGGGCCGCTAGACCCGCTTCGCCGGAGAGGGCGCTTGCGCTCCCCGGGCACCTCCCTTATTGAGCGCGGCCTGTCTCCCGGGCGGCCTTCGAGCCGGATCCGGTCGGGGAGTAGCTCAGCCTGGTAGAGCACTGTCTTCGGGAGGCAGGGGCCGGAGGTTCGAATCCTCTCTCCCCGACCATTTTTCGATCAAGCCTCCGCTCAGGGCACGGCGATGGTCTCCGCGTTGATCCCGCCCGCGAGCCGGATCGATTTCTCGAACGGAGTCATCGTGCTGCCGTCGGCGGAGGGCGTGAACTCGACGCGCAGATGATGCTCGCCCTGCTTGAGCTGGGTGAATGAGAAGCTGCGCTGGTTCACCCCTCTGGCCTCTTCCTTGCCGTCGATCTTGATCACGGCCGTGCCCGCCGTGGTGGCGGTGCCGAGCGACAGGTTCAAAGTCGCCGGCGCCTGCGCATCGGCGGAGGCTTTGGCGGCTTCCTGCGCCTTCTTCGCGGCTTCCTCCGCCTTCGCCGTCGCTTCCTCGGCCTTTTTCGTCGCTTCCTCGGCCTTTTCCTTGGCTTCCTTCGCCGCGGTTTCCGCGGCCGCCTTGATTTCCGTGATGACGGATTTCAGGCCTGAATCGGCGGTGTCGCTGAGCAACTTGGCGGTCTCCCGGTAGGCAGTCTGCCAGGCGGTCATTTCTTTTCCGACAATTGCGTCGAGGGACTTGCAGAACGTCTCGATCGGCGCGCGCCACCGTTCGATCTCCGCGGACCCGTTGGTGTCTGGATCAACGGCCGATCGGGCAATGTCGCCGAACTGATAGGCCGTCCACAGATCGCGAATGAGGACGACCGTTTCGGCGGCCCGGAAATATCCGCCGGAGCTCTCCGTGAGCCGCTCGAAGATCAACATCGCCGACATCAGCGCATAAGCGGCGAGCGCTACGGCCATCAGCTTGATATCGCCGTTCGCCCAACCGTCAGGAGCAGAATCGGCCACGCTCAGCGTGCGGACGATGACCGCTCCGGAGGTGAGCAATATCCCGATCACGCCCAGAACGGCCGCGGCGGTGGGCAGCCGATTCACGAGGTTCGTCCGGCGGCGCATCTGGTTCCGGTAGTAGGTTAGGCGCTCATCCTTGTAGCTTTGGGCGGCCTCCCGCAGCGCCTGCACCGATTCCTTCGGCTTTTGCGGATCGACGTCCATCTTCGGCTTGAAGTCGCTGAACGTGCTGCCGCTCGGTCGGCCTCTACCCAAAATCCCCATTTCGCCTACCTCAGCTCTATGACCACTTGACGGAAAAGCTCGCCCCTGCCCAGGTCCTGGGTGTTGACCAGGTCGGGCTGGGCCTCGGTCTCCTCGACGATTGGACGCCGAGGCACTTCGGTTGCGAGTGGAAATTGCGATCGGCGACGACCCGCGCCTGGTAGCGCGGATCGTCGAGAGTCTCTCCGGCGACCGGCGGTCCGGGCGCGAGTATTTCGGCGGGAACGTCGACCTGGGCGAACACCATCGGTCCGCCGTCGCCGATCCGCAGCCCGGGGTCTTTGGCGACGATGGCAAGCTTGCGAACCGGAGGCAGAATAGTCATGGGCGGAGCTCCCGACCCGAGCAAATGCCGAAGACTCGGACAAGCGGCGAAACGCCCGCCCCAAACAATTGTCCGAACCGTAGCGTCGCAGTTCGTCGCTTGTCTTTCAAGCTTGAATCCCCGCCAATAATCCTGCGATCGTCGACGCCGCTCCAAGGCTGTCTGGCCGGCAATTGTCTTGGACCTGCCTCGAGGCCCGGATCTTGACTGAATATCCTGCGCGCCCGCCGCGCGCCGGCCGGTCACCGGAGCGTCCGATTGGGATGGCGGCGCTTCCGCTCCTCACCCGCAGATGCTACGGGGCCCCCATGCTCAACCTCAACGCCATCACGGTCCGCCTCGGCGGGCGGACCCTCCTTGACGGTGCGACCGCTTCGCTGCCTCCGGGCGGGCGAGTCGGGCTGATCGGGCGGAACGGGGCGGGCAAGTCGACGCTGATGCGGGTTGTGGCGGGGCTGCTCGAGCCGGACGGCGGGGCGGCGGAGATGCCGCGGGCGGCGCGGATCGGCTATATTGCGCAAGAGACTCCGGCCGGCACGGCCACTCCGTTCGAGACGGTGCTTGCCGCCGACGAGGAACGGGCGGGGCTTCTCCACGAGGCGGAGGAGACGGAGGACGCCCACCGGCTCGGCGACATCCACGACCGGCTGAACGCGATCGGCGCCCATGCCGCTCCGGCCCGGGCGGCGCGGATCCTGGTCGGCCTCGGCTTCGACGAGGAGATGCAGCAAAGGCCGCTCGACAGCTTCTCGGGCGGGTGGCGGATGCGGGTCGCGCTCGCCGCCTTGCTCTTCTCCGGCCCGGACCTGCTGCTCCTCGACGAGCCTTCGAACCATCTCGACCTCGAAGCGACTCTCTGGCTCGAGAACTTCCTCAAGGGCTACCGGGCGACGATGCTGATCGTCAGCCACGAGCGCGACCTGCTCAACAACGTCGCCGATCACATCCTCCACCTCGAGGCCGGCAAGCTGACCCTCTATCCCGGCGGCTACGACGCGTTCGAGCGGCAGCGCGCCGAGCGCCTCGCCCAGCTAGAATCAGCGCGCGCCAACCAGGCCGCGCAGCGCGCCCGGCTTCAGGATTATATCGCCCGCAATTCGGCCCGAGCGAGCACCGCCAAGCAGGCCCAGTCGCGGGTCAAGGCGCTTGCGAGGATGGCGCCGATCGCCGCGGTCGCCGAGGATCCGAGCCTCAGCTTCGACTTCCCGAGCCCGGCCGAGCTGAAGCCGCCTCTGGTCCAGCTCGAGATGGCCGCGGTCGGCTACGCGCCCGGCGAGCCGGTGCTCTCCCGACTCGACCTGCGCCTCGATCCGGACGACCGGCTCGCTCTGCTCGGCCGCAACGGCAACGGCAAGACGACGCTCGCCCGGCTGCTGGCGGCGCAGCTTCCGGCGATGGAAGGGGAGATGAGGGCGTCGGGCAAGCTCAGGGTCGGCTATTTCACCCAGTACCAGGTCGAGGAGCTGAACGGCGACGAAACCCCGCTCCAGCACATGGCCCGGCTGATGCCGACGGCGACTCCGGCGGCGGTCCGCGCCCAGCTCGGCCGCTTCGGCTTTTCCGGACTCAAGGCGGTGATGCGGGTCGGCGACATGTCGGGCGGCGAGCGGGCGCGGCTGGCGCTGGCGCTGATCACCCGGGAAGCGCCTCACCTGCTGATCCTCGACGAGCCCACCAACCATCTCGACGTCGACGCCCGCGAGGCGCTGGTCCAGGCGCTCAACGACTATCGCGGCGCCGTCGTCCTCGTCAGCCACGACCGCCACATGCTCGAGCTCACCACCGACCGGCTGGTCCTCGTCGACGGCGGCACGGCGCGCGAATATTCCGGAAGCCTCGACGATTATACCGACCTCATCCTCGGCCGGAACCAGGAGGGCGGCGACCGCCCTGCGGCGAAGCGCAACCGCAAGGACGAGCGCCGCGCCGAGGCCGAGGCGCGCGCCCAGGGCCAGTCGCTTCGCAAGACGGCGCAGGCCGCCGAAACGGAGATAGCGAAGCTGGAGAAGCGCAAGACGGAGATCGAGCGGGCGATGTTCGACCCCGCCTCCGCCGCGCCCGAGGATCGCGAGCGGACGATGAGCGAGCTGATGAAGCTGCTCGCCGCGACCGGCGACCGGCTGGCCGACGCGGAGCGCCGCTGGCTGGAGGCGTCGGAAGCGATGGAAAGATCGCGGGCGGCGTGAGAATCCTCCCCTGCATTTGCGGGGGAGGGGGACCATTCGAAGCATGGCGGAGGGGCCTTCCTGACTCCGGGGAGCCCCCTCCACCGCGCTTCCCGGTCCCCCTCCCCGAGAAACTCGGGCAGGATTTTAGACTTTGTCCTGCCGAAGCAGAATCGTCACCCCGGACCTTGATCCGGGGTCCGCCTTTTTCTCAATCCCGGTAGAGGAAGAAGGTGGATTCCGGATCAAGTCCGGCATGACGAATGCCTCGCTTCCAACGCAACAGGACAAAGTCTAGACCTACCAGGTGCCGACGGCCGCCCGCACGTCCTTCATCGTCGCCTCCGCCCGCTCCGCCGCGGCCTCGCCCGAGCGGCGGAGGAAGGCGACCAGCCCCGCCTCGTCGCCGCGTATGCCGGCGAAGCGGGTCTGGATCGGCTCGAGGCCGGCGATCACGGCCTCCGCGACCCCGGTCTTGAGGTTGCCGTAGCCCTGGCCGTCGAAACGCTTCAGCGCCTCCTCCCAGCTGCCGCCGGCGAAGGCGTGGTAGATGGTGACGAGATTGCGAACGCCCGGCGACAGATCGGCGGCGTCGACCGCCGTTCGGGAATCGGTCTTAGCCGACTTGAGCTTCTTGAGGATCGCGGCCGGCGGATCGAGCAGTCCGATCGAATGGCCGGGCTTGTCGGCGCTCTTCGACATCTTCGCCTCGGGATCGTCGAGGCCCATGATCCGCGCCCCGACCTTCTGGACCATGATCTCGGGGCGGGTGAACTGATAGCCGAACAGGTGGCCGAAGCGCTGGGCGATATCCTGGGTGATCTCGACATGCTGGCGCTGGTCCTCGCCGACGGGAACGAGATCGGTATGGTAGAGGAGGATGTCGGCCGCCTGCAGGATCGGATAGGAATAGAGGCCGACTCCGACGCTGTCCGCACCGCCCGATTTGGACTTGAACTGGGTCATCCGGTTCATCCAGCCCATCGGAGTGACGCAATTGAGCAGCCAGGCGAGCTCGGCATGCTGGCGCACGTGGCTCTGGATGAAGACCAAAGACTTTTCGGGGTCGATGCCGCAGGCGAGGTAGAGGGCGGCGACATCCAGGGAATTGGACCTGAGGCGCTCCGCCGCGATCGCCTCGGGCATGGTCAGAGCGTGCAGGTCGACGATGCAGAAGATGTTGTCGTGCTTGTCCTGCTCTCGGACCCACAGCGAGACGGCGCCGATATAATTTCCGAGATGCAGGCCGCCGGTCGGCTGGATTCCGGAAAAGACGGTCTTCTTCGATTTGCTCCCGGCCAAGTCGCACGCTCCTGCTGAAGCCGCGCCGTAACCGCGCGGGCGGGGCGAGCGCAAGCGGGGGGATGATTGACGGCGCGGCTGGCGGGACTAGCGTGAGCGCCATGACGAAGCCGCGCCTGTTCGACTATTTCCGCTCGTCAGCGAGCTACCGGGTCCGGATCGCGCTGAACCTCAAGCGGATCGACTATGAAAGCGTGCCGCTCAACCTGCTCGAGGACGGGCAGAAGAGCCCCGCCTATCGCTCGGTCAACCCGCAGGGCCTGGTGCCGGCTCTGGAGATTGACGGCCGCACCCTGGTTCAGAGCCTGGCGATCGTCGATTATCTCGATTCCACCCGCCCCGAGCCCCCGCTCGTTCCGAGCGATCCGGGCGAAGCGGCTCACGTCCGGGCAATGGCGCTGGTGGTCGCCTGCGACGTGCACCCGCTCAACAATCTTCGGGTGCTGAAATATCTGTCAGGGCCGCTGGCTCAGCCGCAGGAGTCGCGCGATTCCTGGTACCGCCATTGGGTGAGCGAAGGCTTCGCCGCGCTCGAAGCGATGGCGGCGCCGCGGGCCGGCCGCTTCCTGTTCGGCGACATGCCCACCCTGGCCGACGTCTGCCTGGTCCCGCAGATGTTCAACGCGCGCCGATTCGAGGTGCCGCTGGACGATTATCCGACCCTGGTCCGGGCGGATTCGGAGGCCGGGCGGATCGAAGGCTTCGCCGCCGCGCATCCGGACCGCGTTTCCGCCTGACCCTCTTGTCACTGGCCCCGCCCTGGAGGACACTCGATCCTCCTGGCTGAGTCTGAGGGGGAACGGTTATGGGCAAGAGATTGGCGCTGTTTCTCGACGGCACGTGGAATTCGATCGACAGCAGCACGAACGTGCGGCGGCTGTGCCAGTCGATGCTTCCGCAGGGCGCGGACGGAGTCGAGCAGAAATCCTGCTACGACGTGGGGGTCGGCGCGACGCCGGGCGAGAAGTGGCGGGGAAGCCTGGGCTACGGCCTCAGCAAGAACGTCGTCGAGGCTTATGAGTGGCTCGTCGGGCAATATGACGACGGCGACGAAATCTACATTTTCGGCTTCAGCCGCGGTGCCTATACCGCGCGCAGCGTGGCGGGCGTCATCGCGACCTGCGGCCTCCTGCGCCGAGGCTCGGCGATGACCGTCGAACAGCTCTACGAGCGGTACCGGCAGGGCAAGGCGGTCAGGCCGATCTGGAAGATCGATTACGCGAAATCGCAGGGGGCCCCGCTCGCCGCCGACGAGCAGCGCCTGCTCGACAATGCGCGGCGAGTGCCGGTGAAGATGATCGGAGTGTGGGACACGGTCGGAGCGCTCGGAGTCCCGTTCGGCAACTTCCCCGGCCTCAGCGAGCGAAGGTTCCGCTTCCACAACACGAACCTCTCGAAGCTCTACGACTTCGCCTATCACGCAATGGCCCTCGACGAGCACCGCAAGGCGTTCAAGCCGACTTTGTGGACCAAGTTCAGGCCGGCGAAGCCCGATCCCGAGGGCAGCTCGGCGCCTCGCAGCGATCAGGTGGTGGAGCAGCGCTGGTTCGTGGGAGCGCACTCCAATGTCGGCGGCGGCATTGCCGGGTCCGACATGTCGCAGCGGCCGCTAGCCTGGATGCGGGAAAAGGCTGAGCGGGCCGGGCTGGCCTTCGCGCCGCTGTCGCTGACCGGGCAGGAGCATGAAGGGCCGATCGCCGATTCCTTCCGGGAGTTCATGGGCGGCGTCTACAGCTTCTTCGGACTGCGCGGCCGTTTCCACCGCACCGTTGCGGCGCCGACCCGTGAGGTGACCGGCGGCTTTTCGGACACGATCAACGAGACGATCGACGGCTCCGTCTTCGAGCGATGGCGCAGCGATCCCACCTATCGCCCGCCGGGACTCGTCGAGTGGCGCGGCCGGACGGGTTTCGACCCCGGGACGATCGCCGGGGCGATCGACGCGCGTACGGGAAATCCCGTCGTCGAGGCAGGCCAGTGACCCGCCCCAATATCCGGCGCGGGCGTTCGGCGCCGCCGGGGAATGACCGGACGGCGCTTCGGCATAGGCGAGCGCGTTGCCCCTCGCTATAGGGTGCGCGAGCCAGGAGGTGAGAATGGGACGGGTCGACGCAATCGCCAGGAGCATGGATTTCACGCCGCCGACGTCGATCGAGATACCCTCGCTGGAGGGCAAGGTTAGCGCCGAGGAATGGAAAATCCGGGTCGATCTCGCGGCGGCCTACCGGCTGGTCGCGCATTATGGCTGGGACGACCTCATCTTCACCCATTTATCGGCGCGGGTGCCGGGGCCGGAGCATCATTTCCTGCTCAACCCCTATCAGCTGATGTTCGAGGAAGTGACCGCCTCGAGCCTGGTCAAGGTCGGCATGGACGGCAACCCGGTCGGCGAGACCCCGTTCATGACCAATGCCGCCGGCTTCACCATCCATTCGGCGATCCACATGGCGCGCGAGGACGCGCAGGCCGTGATCCACCTCCACACGCCGCACGGCCAGGCCGTTTCCGCCCATGGCGAGGGCCTGCTGCCGCTCACCCAGACGGCGATGCTGATCCGCGACGAGGTCGCCTATCACGATTATGAGGGCGTCGCCGTCGACCTCGACGAGCGCGAGCGGATCGTCGCCGACCTGGGAGACAAGGGCGCGATGCTTCTTCGCAACCACGGCACGCTGACCGTGGGCGAGACGATCGGCGAGGGGTTCGTCAGAATGTATTTCCTGGAGCGCGCCTGCGAGGCGCAGATCCTCGCTCTGTCGGCCGGCGAGGGCAATCTCAACAACCCGCCCCAGGGCTCGCCGGAAGTGACCGCCCAGCAGGGCAAGGTCGGCCTCAAGCTCGCCGCGGGCGCGCTCGCCTGGCCGGCTTTGCTCCGCAAGGCCTACAGGCTGGATCCCAGCTTCGCGACCTGAGATCCTCCCCATTCTTAGCATGGGGAGGGGGACCAGGCGAAGCCTGGTAGAGGGGTAACTGGCGCAGGGATAAGAGGGAGAGCATCTCCCGAGAATCCGCCGCGTCCGCGCCTTCTACCCCTCCACCACCCTTCGGTTGGCCCCCCTCCCCATCTTGCGATGGGGAGGATTTCCCCGAATCAGAACCTGAACCTTCCGGTCAGTCCGAAGGTGCGCGGCTCGGCGAGGAAGGCGGAGAAGATCTGCCGCCCACCCGGGAATTGCGGATCGGTGAACGCCGCCGTCCTCGCGCCTTCCTGGAAGGGCGAGTTGAACGCGACCTGCGTGTAGCCGGTGTTGAAGATGTTCTGGGCCCAGAATTCCAGCGACCACCTCTCCCTCGGACCGCGGACGCCGACCCGGGCGTTGAACACCGCGAAGCTTTCCTGCTCCTTCTGCGGGAAGAGGTCGGAGCCGGTGTTGAAGCCGTCGGTGAGACGGCCGTCGATGTAGAAGAGGCCGGTCATTCCAGAGCCGCCGATCCGCGGAGTCCACCCCACCGAGCCGGTAACGACGACCTCCGGGGCGTTGGACAGATTGTCGCCCGGAAGCATTCGCAGGGCCGGATCGAGCGGAGCCCCGCTCTCGTTGCCGACCAGCTGCGAGCGGTAGCGCGTGTTGGCGTAGGTGACGCCCATGGTCATGTTGAGATCGCGCCGCACCCGAAGCGCGCTTTCGATCTCGACGCCTTCAGACCGGACGCCGTAGCCGACCTCGTCCACCGGGCAAGCGCCTGTGGCCGCCGCCGGGTTGGCGGTCGGGTTGGTCGCCGGCGGAGCGACGAAGTTGGGAGCGCCCGGAAGGGTGCTTTGGTCGCGGTCGGCGCCGTTCAGGTTGACTCCGCAGCCGTTGACCGTCTGCACCAGGAAGACGGTGCCGTTGAACGTGTTCAGCTGGAAGTTCTTGAAGGACTGGCGGAACAGCACGGCGTTGAGAGTGAGCGGCCCGCGCGAATATTTGGCGCCGATCTCGTAGGCGGTGTTGATCTCCGGATCGAACTGGAGATTGCCGACCAGTCCCTGGGCGCCGCCCGGAAACGACGAGAAGGGCAGCACCGGCGCCTTCAGCGCGGAGCGGTCGAGGTTGAAGCCGCCCGCTTTGTAGCCGCGCGAGTAGCTGGCATAGACCATCAGGTCCCGGTTCGGCTTCAGCGAGAGGATGCCGGTACCGGTGAACTCGTCCTCGCCGCGCTCGTCGGAGATGCTGACGCCGTTCAGCTCGGCGGTCGAATTGCCCTGGCAGGCGAGGCCGATGAGTCCGGCGGCGAGCGGGGCCAGCCCCGGATTGGCGAGGAGGGGCAGCAGCGCGCCCTGCTGAGCGACGCAGGCCGTATTGTCGTTGCCGAACGTTGCGTTCAGATCCTTGCGCTCGTTGGTGTAGCGCAGGCCCACGGTCAGCGCGAGAGCGTCGGTGATGTGAAAGATGTTGTGGGTGAACAGCGCGTAGTTGCGGCTGTCCTGGCGATAGGTGTCGAGCGTGCTGCCCCTGTCGTTGATTCCCTCCAGCCGGTCGAAGGCGGCAAGGATCAGCGGGCCTGCGGGCCCGAAGGGCGAGGGGACCGCCGGCGCGAGGGCGCCGCTGATGACTGCTCGGCCGGTCGGGTTGATGCAGCCCGGCGTCGTCGGGCTGTAGAAGCCTGCGAGGCCGGTGCCCGAGAGCAGCCGGCAGGTGGCGAAGCGGCCATATTGGGTGCCGAAGCGCAGATTGTCGGTCACCGTCAGGGCTTCGTCGGCATAATAGGCGCCGACCAGCCAGTCGAGCTTGTCGCCGAACGCCCTGCCCTGCAGGCGAAGCTCCTGGGTGAGGGTCTTGAACCGCCGCTCGAGGCCGTTGTTGACCGGCGAGCGGTAGAGGATGTCGACAGGGCTGTAATCGATGTCGCCCGGCTGCCCGGAGCGGTAGTTGCGATAGGCCGTGATCGAGGTCAGGGTCGCGGTCTCGCCGAGATCGTAGTTCACCTCGCCCGAAAGGCCCCAGTCGCGTGTGTCGCCCTCGTAGGTGCGGCCCGGAGTGACGTAGATGTTGCGGCTGAAGGGATCGTTGAAGGCGATCGCCGGCGTGCCGAGGTCGCGAAGCACGTTGATGATGTTGTTGCCCGCATCGTTGGTCCTCGCCGGAGTGGCTCCGGGCTGGAGGAGCGGATTGGCGGGCTCGTTGAGGTTGCCGATCCGCGGATTGAAGTCGCGGTCGAGATAGACGGCGCCGCAGCAGGCTTCCTCGCGGCGAGTGAAATCGCCGATGAGGCGCACCGAAAGCGCGGAGCTGGGCTCGAACAGCATCTGGCCGCGAACGAACAGGCGGTTGCGGTCGTTGACCCGGGTGTCGTTGTTGACGTCGCGGTAGAAGCCGTCGCGCCTCGCATAGACGCCGTCGAGCCGGAAGCCGATCGTGTCGCCGACCGGGCCGGTGGCGCCGGCGTCGACTCGGATGAAATCGTAATTGCCGTAGCTGAGCGAGCCGAAGCCTTCGAACTGGTTCATGTTCGGCTTCTTGCTGATCACGTGGATCAGGCCCGCCGACGCGTTGCGGCCGAACAGGGTGCCCTGAGGCCCGCGAAGCACCTCGATCCGCTCGATCTCGCCGAGCTCGTTGAGGCCGACGCCGCTGCGCGAGCGGTAGACTCCGTCGACGAAGACGGCGACCGAGCTTTCGAGGCCGGGATTGTCGCCGACCGTGCCGATGCCGCGGATTCGGGCCGAGCCGTTGGCCTCGCTTCCGGTCGAGGAGACGAGCAGCGACGGAGCGAGCTGGTTCAGCTGGCGGATGTCGGTCGCGCCGCTGTTTTGCAGCGAATCGGCCGAAATGGCGGAAACGGCGATCGGCACGTCCTGCAGGATCTGGGCGCGGCCCTGGGCGGTGATGACGATGTCGCCCTCACCGCCGGCCTCGGTCGCCAGAGTGTCGGTCGGGGCGACGTCCGAGTCCGGATTGACCTCCCCCGCTTCCTCGACCGGGCTGGGCTCGCCGGTCGGGCTGGTCTGGTCCTGAGCGTAAGCGGGCGCGGCCGTGAGCGCGCACAGGCCGGCCGAAACGAGCCAGAAGGACTTCGACATATTCCCCTCTCCCTTATTGGGTTTGGGGCCAGAGCTACTGAAAAGGTCCAGCGCCTGCCAGCCGGAATCCGCACTTTTCCGCGGGTTTCCGGCCTTTATGGCAATCGCGCAACAATACAGTTTCGAAACGAAACCCGCAATATTCGGGTGCCGCTACGGAAACCTGCCCTTTCCGCAAGGGTAAGGCATGCAACCGCGCTTCGTCATTCCCGCGAAAGGTGGGAGCGTAACCGGGGGGGCGGGCTATTTCGGCGCCAGCACCATCAGCATCTGGCGGCCTTCCATGCGCGGATGCTGCTCGACCTTCGCGGTTTCGGAAACATCGCTCTGCACGCGCTGGAGCAGCCGCATGCCGAGCTCGCCATGCGCCAGCTCGCGGCCTCGGAAGCGCAGGGTGATCTTGACCTTGTCGCCTTCCTTGATGAAGTCGAAAACCTTCTTCATCTTGGTGTCGTAATCGTGGTCGTCGATGTTGGGACGCATCTTGATCTCTTTGATCTCCTGCGTCTTCTGCGACTTGCGAGCGAGATTGGCCTTTTTCTGGGCCTCATATTTGAATTTGCCGACGTCGAGGAATTTGCACACCGGCGGATCGGCGTTGGGCGAGACCTCGACGAGGTCGAGGCCGACTTCGGCGGCCTGCTCGATCGCTTCGGCGGTCAGAAGCACCCCGATATTCTCGCCATTCTCATCGATCACGCGCACTTTGGGCACGGAGATGAATTCGTTGAAGCGGGGGCCGTTCAGGGGCGGCGCCTGCGGGCGCCGGATCATGGGCGGACGTATAACATTCTCTCCTGACGTTTAAGTTCAGCGCACACCTAGTGGTTCCGCCTCGCGAATGAAAGACGGAGCACGGAGCGCGAACGCTTTTGTCAGACGTCTGTTGCGGGCTTGCACGTCGTCCCAGTGCAGGCTGGGACCCCGGGGAGTGAAAAGCGCCGAGTTCTTCACCCACCGGGGCCCCGGCCTTCGCTGGGGTGACGTCAGCGCAGGTCCGGCGGCAGCGCGTCGGTCCGAAGTCTGTCGACCGCCTCGTCGAGCCCCAGCACCTCCTGCCGGGCGCCCTCGCCGAGAGGCCTCAGCGCCACCGTCCCCTCCTCCGCCTCGCGCCTGCCGACGACGAGGAGATTGGGGACCTTGGCGAGGCTGTGCTCGCGGACCTTGTAGTTGATCTTCTCGTTCCTGAGGTCCGTCTCCACCCGGAGGCCCGCGGCGGCGAGCCGTCCGGCCACCTCGCGGGCGTAATCGTCGGCCTCGGAGACGATCGTCGCGACCACCGCCTGCACCGGCGCCAGCCAGAGCGGGAAGCGGCCGGCATGATGCTCGATGAGTATGCCGAGGAAGCGCTCGAACGTCCCGAGGATCGCGCGGTGGAACATCACCGGGCGGTGGCGCTGGCCGTCCTCGCCGACATAGGAGGCGTCGAGCCGCTCGGGCAGCACGTAGTCGAGCTGG
>DATHBY010000206.1:0-10123 GCA_035295885.1 Allosphingosinicella sp. | reverse complement strand
TGTTCGAATAAGCATTGGGAGCGCTATCGATCGTGTACGACGTCCAGCTCGGATTGGTGTAGTTGATCGTCAGTTTGGATCCGACCGCGTTGAAACGGCCGACCGCCCGGCTGAGCGAGGGGAGGCAAGCCTGGGGGTAATTGTTGTTGACGACGATGGTCCGGCTGGGCGCGGTGCCTTCCCAAACGCCGAGCACTCCGATCTGGGCGTTGGCGGCGGCCGGTAGGCAAGCGGCAGCGACCGTCGCCGCGGCGACGCGATAAAAGTTCTTCATCATATTTCTTCGAGAGCCGCATTTTTGCGGCAGGGGGGTTATTTCCGGATGGTGTCGAGCTTGGTCCGGAGCGCCGCAACGGTGGTGGTTCCGTCGTCGAGCGGGTTCAGGAACCTTGCTCCATCGGGGCTCAGTGGTAACTGGTCGAAGGCCGCGCGGACCATGTAGGTCGAGCTTGGGCCATTTTCTCGTCCACGCTTGCCTTTCTGCGCTGCCACCTGCTCGTAACGCTGATCGGACAGCAACAAGAGCTGCCGCCCAGGTTCGGCCGCCTTGAAATCCGAGGTGAAGAAAGTTCGGCCCCGGCCCGTCATTCGGCCGGATTCCTGGCGGATCAGGATGTCGCCGCGAAGCGTGCTGCCCTGTGGCGAGGCGAGAACCTCCTTCGGTCTGAAAACAACGGTCGACCCGAAACCGTCCCCCAGATCCTCGACCCGGACGTCAACCACCTCGCCGGTCACCACATAGGGAGCGAGCGCAATCCGGTCCATCTGCGACGACGTGCCCCGGATCAGGCGGGCGGCGGCGCCCAGCGGATCGAAACCCGCTTTGGCAAGCGTCCGGATATCGACCGGCTTGTAGCCGAGGCTGGTCAGATAATCGGCTGCATCCACGGCCAGGCTTTGGGTCAAAGCCTCGGAGCGACCCGAATCCACATCGAAGGGCTTCGCCTTCTCGATCGACGCAGCGCGCAGCATGTTGCGGATCTCGGCATTGTCCGCGGGCTTGCCCCGTTTTCCGAACGCGGCGCTGGCCCGCGCCTGCTCCGAGGCCTTATCTGAAAGGAATTTATCGACCGCCGCGGCTGGCGCCACAGGCCCCTCCGCCGCGCCCGGCACCTGAGCCATGACCGACACTGCGCCGAGGGCGGTCGCGACGGAACCGGCCAACACAATTTTATTCGTACGGGACTTCATAACTACTCCGACAGGTAACACGGTTTGTGCTCACCCTAAGGCCGCAACCTGAACGGCTGCCGAACTCCTTCGGTGTAAGCGTATGATTTAAATAGAGATGGTCGCTCGTTGGTTTCCGGGAGACTCATCCAAAATGGAGGAGACGGCGTCAAAGGACTGGGTGGCAATAGCGGATAAACCAAAAAAGACCCCGCGCCTCTCCGTTCATCCTGAGGGGCGGTGAGCCTGTCGAACCGCCGTCTCGAAGGACCACCCACCGGCCGCCCATGCGAGAAGGGCGGCGCCCGCATAATCGTCCGCGACGGTGAGAACGGGCCGGTCCACGCCCCAGCTGCGCCAGGTTTCCACGACGACGAGGGCCGCCGCCAGCGCCCAGGTGACGACGATCAGGACCCGAAGCCCGCGACGAGCTCCGCCGCTTCGATCCCAATCCGCCCCCATGCCGCCGCCTCCCCGCGCGGGCCAATATGCCCGAGGCTCGAGAGTTTAGCGAGGCGCTGCCGCAGGGGGGAGTGCGAGTGGGGGCAGGAGACCCGGTGCCGGCGACCTGCCCGGCACCGGGGCCCAGGCGCTCGTGCGGCTCGGGTCGCCGGAAGGATGGACTCACGCGGAGGCGCGGAGGGGCGAGGAAGAGGGGAGGGCGGCGAAGCGCCGGATGTCCCTGCGAAGCGAGGCGAGCGCCGCTTGGGCGAAGCTCGCTTCGAACACATGGTGCCGGACGATCAGCTCGAGCTTCAACCCGGCGGCGCCAAGATCCGGTGCCGGTGCGCGCAGGAGTCGCCTGAGCGCCGTGGAATGCCGGCCGAGCGCGCGGTCGTAGATCCTCTGGTTCCGGCAATGCACCAGCGCCTCGACCTCGCGGTCGACCTGCTCGAAGCAGGCGAGGGCGTCCCGCCACTTCGCGCCATCCCGCACCTTCGCGTCATCCCGGCGAAGGCCGGGATCCATGAACACGGCGGCGGGAGCTGGAGTCGCGGCGGTGTTCATAGATTCCGGATCAAGCCCGGAATGACGAGCAAGAGGCAGGGCGCAGGCACCGGCTAGCAGCGCGCGGCGCGACAGCTTATGCTGGCCGGCAACCATCAGGCGCGTCTCCTTAATCCTCCCGTGCATTTGCAGGGGAGGGGGACCACCCGAAGGGTGGTGGAGGGGCAAGTCTACGACTCTATTTTCGGCTAAACCAAAAACAGGACCAGGTCAATAGCGGATAAACCAAAAAGACCCCGCGGCCGCCCACCCACCGGCCGCCACCCGATGCGCGGAGTCCGAATGCCTCCCGATCTGGAATCCAAGCTCGACGCCTGGATCGACCGTCAGCCGGAGCCGAAGCCTTCGCGGTCGGAGGCGATCAGGCGGTTGTTGGAGAGTGCGTTGGAAGGGTGACCACAACCGCAGGAGTAAATGCTAAGCGGTCGCCAAGACATTAGCAGAGAAAGGACAGTTGCTTGGACGAAAATAAATCATCACTAGAGAAACTTGAGGAGACCCGCGATAGCATTATCATCGAGGAAGCAAAAGAAGTTCGAAAGAGTGGCCACGACCTAGAACGCTGGACAGTTGCGTCGCTGCTACTCGCCAATGGGGGTGCTGTCGTTGCTCTGCTCAGATCAGAGTATACCCAAGAGGCACTATTTACAGATGCGGGCTGGTATTTTGTGGGAGGATTCCTCGCCGCTCTTCTAGCAGGATTCTTTCATTCGATATATGCGGAAAGCTTCGCAACAAACCTTCTTGAAGGTGTGTGGAGTGAAGATGTACAAGATCGCTCTGATTATCGGAAATTTCGTGAAACTGCCGCAGGTAACGCCACCGGCTCCGCCTTGATCACGCTCGGTCTAATGATAGTGGCATTTGTAGCCTTTGTCTTGGGCTGCCTAGCTGTTTCAGACGCTCCAACTCGCGCATCGCAAATCAACCAGGTAGAGGCGCTCGAAGTCAACGTGACTAATAATGGCGCTTGAGGTCATGCTGCCATGGCGCGAGGCTCCTTCATACTTGACACGCTTGGAGCCCCTCACACTCGTGTGGCCGAGTGAATAATTATTGTGTCGGGCTGACCGTCAAGGGTCCGCAGATCAGCCTGGACACGGAAATGCGCCCTAGGGTATAATTCCTGAGCAGCATCGCTTATCCCCATGTTGATTGGTACTAAATACCTGTATCCATCCGGGCGGAAATGTAGTTCTCCTTCTACGTCTACGACATCGCCTGAGAGTGTCCCTTTTCGAGCAGCGCCGATTAGCAATTGGACTTCCGCAGGTGGAAGGGCCAGCGAACGCCTTCTTTCTATGTCCTGGAACTCTCGGACACGTTGAGCGCGGTTCTCGTCCATAACAACTGTTGTCTCTTTTATAGTTACCACTTGAATCTGTTGAACGTGACACTTCTCCACTACCTCTGCCCCTGCCTTGGCCAATGGTGTTACATGCCCTGGCCGGGGAGTCATGGCGTAGATAATGGCGCCGGCAACCGTGATTGCGAGGCCCGCGCTTGCAGCCCTCACAGCGGTTGGCGGCTTGGCAACTTCGTCTCGACCCGCTGGTGCGCGTCGGGACCTCCGAAATGCTTGGAGAATAACCGCTAAACTTCCGGACTTAGTCGTTGTGACGCGAAGTTCAGCACCTTGTCGCTTAGCAACAGTAGCGGCCCGCTGTAGAAATAGCCCCAATTCGTGAGCCTCTACGCCTGCTTCGCTCTGAAAGTAGAAGGCAAACTCGTCAGGCCGAAGCTGCAATTCTGAAGCGAGCGATGCCATGTGCGTTCCCCAATTGTTGCGTCCCTGGCTGCCCGGCGGTATGCGCACCATCCCAAAATAAGGCAATGGAGGCGCTTGTGAGCCACCGCGGTATCCAGTTCGCGAACCACTGGGTTTCGGAAAATATCAATGCTGGACCTTACGCGCCGGAGGATGGCCCTCATCCAGAGGCTGACGCTGCGGTGGAGCGACTGGTTGCGGACGCGGCTGACGAAGGTATTAGCCGGGAGGAGATTGAGGAGGACGTGGGTGACCTCCACGACTTTGTCTCAAGTGCTTTTGAGGCTGCTACCGACGCTGAGGTTGAGCGGCTGGCTTCAAAGGATCCCTGAGGCCATAAGCTTCGGTGGAAGTGGGAACCCTCACATCCGACCAGCCTAGCCCCCTTTGCGCCTTCGCGGCTTCGCGTGAACCCAAATTTCCTGCCTCCAAGCGCGATGTGACGTCGGGAAAATAGTCACCAGTAGGAAGCGGCCAGCTTTAGAGTGGGGCCGCATCTAGAAGTAGCTGCGCCCATTCGTCGTCCGAACCCATATTCGCAATTATGCGACGACGATGCTCCTCTGGGTCAGGTGGTCCGATAAAATCATCCGTCACTCCTTTCAATTTTTCAATGGAGGGAGCGTTTGCCTCGGCCATCCAACTAAGAGAGATGAATTCGTATGCCGCGCGGGCAATAAACTCGCCAGATACACCGAAGTAGGCCTTTGTAGCCGGATGTAGAAATTGGATCGGGTACTCCACGCCGGGCCTGTAGCGGACCATCCAGTCGTCTCGTTGCATCATATCACAGAGGATTTCGGGTTTTATGACGACAAATAGGAATAATCGTCCTTCAATGAAATCTAGTAAACTGTCCTCGGCTCGAATGCTCATTGTGAAAGGCACGTACGGCGCCCAAGCATGGTCATTCTTGTCGATGTTTAGCATGTATACCAGCGCCGGATCAGGTCCTATGGCGGCTGTGAAGGAATCCAGGTTTGGCTTTCCATAGAAGGCCGCATAAATCACTCCCCGCTCCGGCTGCGTGATGCAGTCTCCATCGGCCTTTGCTTGAGCAATGCATTCATTTAGGGCCGCCACATTGCTTCTCTCGGGGACATCAACGGTCACTCGCCGAACGGGCCCGCGACGGCCGCGAAGCCCTTCCGCCTGATCTGTCTCTAAGAACGAATGTAGTTTCGCGAGCTTTGCCGCTTGACGCTTGCCGCGTTGATTAAGGCGGCCGCCCGATTTTACTTCAAGAAGGACCGGATCTGATTCCCCGAGCAGACAGACGTCCCCGTAGCGGAGAACGTTAGTGATATCGCACAAGATGGCTGGAACACCGTGTTCGATTGCGTCGAACATCAGGCCCATTTCGTATGGCAGACCCTCCTTTCCGAACATCATCCCGGCGGTTTCTTTAGCGCCCTGCCGATCAGTGTCGAAATAAGCTTGCTTGATTGCAAATTTGTCGAGGTAGACGTGGGCAAGACTGTCCCCGAAACACTTCCAGACGAAAATCTGGTCCTGTAGCCCCGATATATATGTGCGTACTCGCTTCAGCCGAGTCTTCAGGGCGCTGGACTCTGACTTGTCCTGGCGACCGGCACGCAATCTTCCCTTTAGATCTCTCTCCGTTGCGCGGTGGCGAACGACAGCTTGTTCGGCTTGAAGAACCTGCTTGAGCACTCCCAGGTTCAACTCTCGCACAAGTCCGAGGTCTTCTGGGTCGGCTTCGATAGCTCGGAGCGTCCGTACGAGTTCTCGAAACGCTTTCTTTCGCCGGATATGCATGAGGCTAAGGGTGCGGGCAAAGAGCCCTCTTATTGATCCAAGAAGCTCCGCATCTTCCGGCTCCGCGACGGATGCTTCAGCTTCCGCAACGCCTTCGCCTCGATCTGCCGGATACGCTCGCGGGTCACCGAAAACTGCTGCCCCACCTCCTCGAGCGTATGATCGGTGTTCATGCCGATGCCGAAGCGCATCCTCAGCACCCGCTCCTCGCGCGGAGTGAGCGAGGCCAGGACCCGCGTCACAGTCTCCTTCAAATTGGCCTGGATCGCCGCGTCGACCGGGATCACCGCATTCTTGTCCTCGATGAAGTCGCCGAGGTGGCTGTCTTCCTCGTCGCCGATGGGCGTCTCGAGGCTGATCGGCTCCTTGGCGATCTTCATCACCTTGCGGACCTTCTCCAAAGGCATCGAGAGGCGCTCGGCGAGCTCCTCCGGGGTCGGCTCTCGGCCGATCTCGTGGAGGATCTGCCTCGACGTCCGCACCAGCTTGTTGATCGTCTCGATCATGTGGACCGGGATCCGGATCGTCCGCGCCTGGTCGGCGATGGAGCGGGTGATCGCCTGGCGGATCCACCAGGTGGCGTAGGTGGAGAATTTGTAGCCGCGGCGGTATTCGAACTTATCGACCGCCTTCATCAGGCCGATATTGCCTTCCTGGATGAGGTCGAGGAACTGAAGTCCGCGGTTGGTGTATTTCTTGGCGATCGAGATGACGAGGCGAAGGTTGGCCTCGACCATCTCCTTCTTGGCGATCCTGGCCTCGCGCTCGCCTTTCTGGACCTGGTTCACGATCCGGCGGAATTCGGCGAGGCTCATGCCCGTCGCCTGGGCGATCTCGGCGATCTCGGCGCGGATCCGCTCGATCGCCCCGGCTTCCGCCGAGCAGAAGGCCGACCATTTCTTGTCGATCGAGCAGACGCGCTCGGCCCAGCCCTCGTCGAGCTCGTGGCCCATGTAGGATTCGAGGAAGGCGCGGCGCGGCACCTTGTGGCGCTCGGCGAGGCGAAGCATCTGGCCGCCGAGCGCGGTCAGGCGGCGGTTGTAGCTGTAGAGCTGGTCGACCAGATATTCGATCTTGGCGCCGTGGAACTGGACGCTCTCGACCTCGGCGGTGAGCTGCTCGGACAGCGCCTGGTATTTCTTCTCGTCGCTCCTTGGGAATTCGAGGCCGGCGCTCATCGCGTCCATCCGGGCGTGCTGCACCTTCGAGAATTTCTTGTAGAGGTCGGTGATCTTGGCGAAACGCTCGAGCGCCTGAGGCTTCAGCGTCTCCTCCATCTGGGCGAGCGAGAGGGTGTTGTCCTCGTCCTCGTCCTCGACGAATTGCGGGCGCGCCCTTCGCTCGACGAGGCTGTCCTCCTCGTCCTCCTCCTCGTCGGCGGGGGCCGAGACGACCTCCTCCTCCTCCTTGAACGAGGGGCCGGCGGTCTTCTCGCTGATCTCGTCCTCGCCGCCTTCCTCGGCGCTCGCCACCTGCTCGGGGGTCGGGCCCTTGGAGAGCATGGCGTCGAGGTCGAGTATCTCGCGAAGCTGCATCTCGCCGGCGTTGAGGGCGTTCGACCAGTGGATGATGGCGTTGAAGGTGATCGGGCTTTCGCACAGGCCCCAGATCATCGTGTCGCGGCCGGCCTCGATCCTTTTGGCGATGGCGATCTCGCCCTCGCGGCTGAGCAGCTCCACCGCGCCCATCTCGCGAAGATACATGCGGACGG
Source organism: Allosphingosinicella sp. (assembly GCA_035295885.1). Taxonomy (GTDB): domain Bacteria; phylum Pseudomonadota; class Alphaproteobacteria; order Sphingomonadales; family Sphingomonadaceae; genus Allosphingosinicella. The sequence goes on along the minus strand of DATHBY010000206.1, from coordinate 2,687 downwards.
GATCGTCGGTACGGTCGACCGTCTCCTTCTTCTTCTCGATGATGAAGCGCTCGCCCTCCGAGCCGTCGCCCTCGTCGGCGCCGGTATCGATCTCGGGCTCGTCCGACTTGTCGTCGTCCTCGTCCGCTTCCTCGTTCTCGACGACGTTCACGCCCATTTCGTTAAGGGCGCTCATCACGTCCTCGATCTGCTCGGAGGACATCTGGTCCTGCGGCAGGGCCTCGTTCAGCTCGTCATAGGTGATGTAGCCGCGCTTCCTGGCGCGAGCGACCAGCTTCTTGAGCGAGGCCTCGTTGAGGTCGATCAGCGGCGCATCGCCAGCGTCCTGCTTGTCTTCGCCATCACCGCCGTTGGTCGTCTTCGCCATCTAAAAACCTTATAAGTTCATCCGCCCGCGCCGGCTTCGATCAGCGCCGCGAGCTGCCTTTCCGCCTCGTCCCTGGCCGCCCTGAGCCTTTGCTGCTCCTGGAAGGCGGCTTCGTCGCCTTCCTCCTTGAGCCGGGCGGTCGCCGCGTCGAGCGCGGCATAGAGTCCCGGCTGGGCCGCCAATGTGTCGATGACCAGAACGAGATCGCGAGACGCACGTTCCGGGTCGGCATCACGGCGGTTGAAGGAGAAGGCCAGTCCGCGTTCCAGGCGCAGCCTCTCGGCAAGAGGGGCGACGCCGGCCTCGGTCAATATGGTATGAACCTGCTCCTGATCAAGCTCGCCGTGCGCCATCGCGCCTTCGAGCAGGGCGTCGCGAAGCCGGGCCGCGGTCTTGTCTGGGATATGAAGGGCGGCGATCGCCTCGGCATGGGCTGCGACCAGCTCCGGGAAACGGAGCAGGCCGTGGAGCACCGAGCGGGCGGTCCTGGGGCTGATGCCGCCGCTGGCGAGCGCCCTGGCCTGGTCCGACACCGGCCGCTGGGGAAGGAAGCGGGCGCCGCCGCGGGAGCCGGGGCGACCCGGATGTCCGGGAGTCCAGGGTCGCCGCGGCGGCGGCGCGGTGAGGGCGTTGAAGCGGCCGAGCAGCTCCGAGCGATATTGCTCGCGCACGTGCGGATCCTGGATCGTCGAGACGTGCTCGCTGAGGCGATGCCTGAGGCCGGCCTTCTGCTCCGGAGTGGCCAGGGTTTCGGACTCGAGCTCGTGCTGCCAGAGCCGGTCGACCAGGGACTGCGGCGATTGGAGCAACGCCTCCATGGCCTTGCGCCCCTCCGAGCGGACGAGATCGTCGGGATCCTGGCCAGGGGGGAGGGTGACGAAGCCGAGCGACCGGCCGGGCCCGACATGGGGAAGCGCCCGAAGCAGCGCCCGAACGGCCGCCTTCTGGCCCGCGGAGTCGCCGTCGAAGCACAGGATGGGGGTGGGCGCCAGGCGCCAGAGCAGGCCGAGCTGGGCTTCGGTCACGGCGGTTCCGAGCGGTGCGACCGCCTCGCCCAGCCCCGCCTGGTCGAGCGCGATCACGTCCATCTGGCCCTCGACGACGATCACGCGTTTCGCCTCGCGGCTCGCGGCCGCCGCCTTGTCGATGTTGAACAGGGTTCGGCCCTTGTCGAACAGCGCAGTGTCGGGCGAGTTGAGATATTTGGGTTCTCCCGCTCCGAGGATCCGGGCGCTGAAGGCGATGACCCGTCCCCGCCGGTCGCGGATAGGGAACATCAGCCGGCCGCGGAAGCGGTCGTAGGGCTCGCGCTCGTCCTCGGGCGCGATGAGCAGCCCCGCCTCGATCAGCCTGTCGTTGCCGAAGTCTCTAAGCGCCGCCCGAAGCTTGCCGCGGGTGTCTGGCGCGTAGCCGAAGCCGAAGCGGCGGCGGGTGGCGTCGGAGATTCCGCGCTTGTCGAGATAGGCCCGCGCCTGAGCGCCCTCGAGGCCGCCGAGCTGCTCCTCGAACCAGCGCTGGGCGGCTTCCATGACGTCGTAGAGCCCGGTCGCCCTCTCCGCTTTCTCCCGGGCGCGGGGATCCGCCGCCGGCACCTCCATTCCGGCGGCGTCGGCAAGCTCCTTCACGGCGTCCATGAAGGGCAGCCCGCGGGCATCGGTCAGCCATCGAATCGCGTCGCCGTGCACGCCGCAGCCGAAGCAGTGCCAGAAGCACTTCTCGTCGTTGACGTAGAAGCTCGGGGTCTTCTCCTTGTGGAAAGGGCAGCAGGCCTTCCATTCGCGCCCGGCGCGCTGCAGCTTGACCGTCTTTCCCACCAGCGCCGAGAGCGAGGTGCGGGCGCGGATCTCGTCGAGGAACTGGGGGTTGAGCGACATGCCCCAGCTTAAGCCGAAAGGCGGGCCTTCACCAACCCGCTCGCCTTCGACATGTCGAGCCCGCCGGCATGCTTCTCCTTCAGCGCCGCCATCACCTTGCCCATGTCCTTGAGCGACGAAGCGCCGGTCTCGGCGACGATGGCGTCGATCGCCGCTCTCGCCTCCTCCTCGCTCATCTGGCGCGGAAGGAAGCCCTCGATGACGGCGATCTCGGCCTTCTCGGCGTCGGCCAGCTCCTGGCGCCCGCCCTGCTCGTAGAGGGCGACCGATTCGCGGCGCTGCTTGATCATCTTTTGCAGGACCTCGGTGACGGTTACGTCGTCGTCGGCCGCAGCGGCGCTCCCGCGCAACTCGATCTCGCGGTTCTTGAGGGAGGACTGGATCAGGCGGATCGTGGCCGTCCGGGCCTTGTCGCCGCCCTTCATGGCGGTCACCAGCGCGGCCTT
>DATHBY010000205.1:0-2488 GCA_035295885.1 Allosphingosinicella sp. | reverse complement strand
GGATGGAGGCCGCGGCGGCAATCCCGGCGCTTGGAGCGCTGGCGCAGGAGCATCGCCTGGCGCTGTTCCGGATGCTCGTCCGGGCGGGCGCGGACGGCATGGCCGCCGGCGAGATCGCGGAAGCGCTCGGAGTGCCCAATTCGTCCCTGTCCTTCCACCTCGCCCAGCTCAGCCGGGCCGGACTGATCCTCCAGGAGCGGCGGCACCGGTCGATCATCTACCGGGCGGACTATCGGGCGATGAACGCCCTGGTCGGCTATTTGATGGAGAATTGCTGCGAAGGGTCCGGATGCGGCGCCGGCGCGGCCAGTGGCGATGGCTCCGCCCCTCTCGACGAAAGGAAATCCGCATGAAGCGCCTGCACGTCCATGTCGGAATCGCGGACCTCGACCGCTCGATCGCCTTCTATTCGACCCTGTTCGGTGCTCCGCCGAGCGTCGCGAAATCCGATTACGCGAAATGGATGCTCGAGGATCCGCGGGTCAATTTCGCTATTTCCGCCGGCGGTCATGCGGGGAGCGGAATCGAGCATCTCGGAATCCAGGTGGAGGAGGAGGCCGAGCTGGCGGACGTCTACGGCCGGCTGCGCGCTGCGGACAGGCCTGTACTGGAGGAGGGAGCGACGACCTGCTGCTACGCCAAGTCGGAGAAGAGCTGGATCGCCGATCCCGACGGAGTGGTGTGGGAGGCCTTCCTCACCCGCGGCGAGGCCACCGTCTACGGCGACAGCCCCGCCTTCGAAGGCCTCGCGGGCGATTCCGCCTGCTGCGATGCGCAGACTCCGCAAGGCGTGTGCTGCGACGCCAGGCCGGATCTTGCCGCCGGCGCCCCCTGCTGCGGGTGAGCGAGGTGCGAGGGGCGGCGCGGGCACAGCCCGCTTTGGCCCGCAGGCTGGGGGCGGAGGGGTTGGGCGCTTTTTTCCTTTTCGCTACCGTGATCGGCTCGGGGATCATGGCCGAGAACCTCTCGCTCGGGAACGACGCGGTGGCCCTGCTCGCCAACACCCTCGCCACCGGGGCGATCCTGTTCGTCCTGATCACCATGCTGGGGCCGGTCTCGGGCGCGCACATGAATCCGGCGGTCAGCCTGGTCGCCGCTTCACGCCGCGAGCTCCCCTGGAGCGACGCGGCGGCCTATGCGGCCGTGCAGCTCGGCTTCGGAATCCTCGGCGCCTGGGCGGCTCATCTGATGTTCGATCTTCCGACGCTGCAGCTGTCGGTGAAGGCGCGCACCGGGCTCGGCCAATGGGCGGGCGAAGCGATCGCGACGTTCGGGCTCGTTCTCACCATCATCGGCACCGTGCGCCACCGTCCCGCCTGGGTCCCCGCCAGCGTCGCGCTCTACATCGCCGCGGCCTACTGGTTCACCTCCTCCACCAGCTTCGCCAACCCGGCGATCACCGTCGCCCGGAGCCTGTCGAACAGCTTCGCGGGTATCGCCCCCGCCGACGTTCCGGCCTTCGTCGCTGCCCAGCTCGCGGGTGCCGCGCTGGGGGCTGCGGTCGCTCGCTTCCTGTTCGACGACCGCGTCAGCGCCGCCGCCTGAGCTCCCTCTTCCAGTCGAGCTCGGAAGGCCTGGGCAGGCTGTCGTCGGTCGGCGGCTCGTCGACGAGCTCGAAGCGGGGGTCGCGCACCTTCACCCCGCGCCGGTGCAGGCACATGATGCACAGACAGCGCCGGCGGACCTCGCGGAAGGTGTCCACCCAGCCCTTGCGGTGGAACAGCCACCACAGCGCCTGGCTCGCGAACACCGCCCCGTGACCGCATTTCGGGCAGGTCAGACGGATATTCCGGCCGCGGACCGCGGCGTCGAAAAGGTCCCGCAACGGGTAGGCGGTGGGCAGGTCCAGCATTGGGAACAGATAGCGAACAGTAATGCCGCTGGGAACCGGCTTCGCCGATCGATCCGAACCGCTCGTCGAACTCGGTTGACGTGGCGCGAGCATCTGGCAGGAGCCGGTCGACCGACACGATCTGCGGAATGGGCCGAGGAAATATGGGACCGACCGAACCGAAGAGCGTCTGGAATGTCGCGGCGGAGCTCGGCGAGGGGCCGGTCTGGGTGGAGCGCGATCGCGCCCTTTGGTTCACCGACATCAAGAAGAGCAAGATCCACCGCTACGATCCCGCCGGGGGAAAGCGGGAGACCTGGGACTCGCCGGAGCAGGTCGGCTTCGTCCTGCCCGCGCAGGGCGGAGGGTTCATCGCCGGGCTGATGAGCGGACTTCACCGCTTCGACGAGACGACCGGCCGCTTCACCCTGATCGCCGAGGTCGAGCCCGAGCGTCCGAACAACCGGCTCAACGACGGAACCGTCGATCCCCGCGGGCGGCTGTGGTTCGGGACCATGGACAATGGCGAGACCGGGAAGACCGGCGCCTTCTACCGCTTCGAGCGCGGCGCAGTCACGCCTGCCGGCATCGAGGGGGTCGCGATCACCAACGGGCCTGCCTTGTCGCCCGACGGGCGAATCCTCTATTTCGTCGACA
>DATHBY010000204.1:0-3787 GCA_035295885.1 Allosphingosinicella sp. | reverse complement strand
GATAATCCTCGTGCCAGGCGCTCCCGGTCAGCGACCAGAGGTCCCCGAGCCGGGCGCGGGCGTCGAGGCCGAACTTGCGGGTGCCGTCCTCGGCCGCGCTGGTCTGGCCGAGGCCGAACCCGGCCTCGCGCTCGCGCGCATAAGCGAGCAGGTCGATTCGGGAGCCGTGATGCTCGGCCTCGATTTGCCAGGCGGTGGCGGTGCCGCCGGAAGCGGCAGCCGAGCCGGCCTTCACCTCGCTGTCGCTGACGGCGATCTCCGCGCGAATCTCGGTGGAGGCGGAGGGGCGATAGCGCAGGTCGGCCCCGGCGAGGCTGGTCCGCGCCTCGCTGTCGGAGTCGCTGATCGCGGTGGCCGCGGCCTGCAGCTTGTCGTCGCCGCTGCGCCAGCTCACCCGGCCGCCGGCATTGACGGTGCGGCTGGCCACTCCGTCCACCTCGTAGTCGGCGACGATGAACTGCGGGTCGAGGGCGGAGCTTCGGCTGAGGATCGGCTCCCTGAAGCGAAGGATGCCCGCCTCATAGTCGATGTCGTAATCGACATGGCGCGAGAGCAACCGGCGCTCGGCGATCCGGTCGGAGCGCAGGCGGTCGCGAACCTCGATCCACACCCTCTCCGAGTTGGGGAGGATGTTGCGGGCGCCGAGCGCATAGGGGCCGCTGAGGCCGTTGCCCTGGATCTCGTCGTGGCGGTGGCGGTTCGGGCTGTCGGCGGCGAAGGCGGTCGCGGACACGCGGTCCGAGCGATACTCGGCTTTGACTCCGTTGAAGGCGCGGACGTAGCGGGCGAGCTCGGGCTCGTCGATCCCGGTCTCGTAATCGCCGAACAGAGCGTAGAATTGCGGCCGCTCGAGCTTCAGATAGAGCTTGCGGACCGAGGCGGCATCGTAGCGCCGCTCGGTCCGGTCGGCATAGACGGTGTAATAGGCGTCGGGGTCGATGACTCCGCCGAAGCGGGTCTCGTCCTCCTTCCTGTCGCTGTCGTAAGCCAGAGTCATCAGCCATTTGCCGCCGATCCGGCCCTTGGCGTAAAGCGCGAGCCGGCCGTCGGTGAGGAGCTTGTCCTCCTCCTCGCCGAGATCCTCGACCTTGCCCTGGAGCCGGTTGTAGCCGAGCGTCCCCTCGGCGAGACCGACGATCGTCCACGGCCGCTGGCCGGGATCGAGCCAGGCTTCGAGCCGCTGCTCGCGCCCGGCCTCGCCGTCGCGGAAGTTGAAGCGCAGGCTGATCGTGCCGGAGGCGGTGGTCGGCTCGAGCTCGATATAGGCGACGCCCTCCTCGCCCTGGACCCGCCAGAAGGGCCGGGCGCGCTCGAGGCCGGCGAGCTGGCGAGCCTGCTGCGCATCGGCCTCGACGGCGGGATAATAAGGGGCGGGAACCTCGAAGTCGCCGGTGAGGCCGTGGCGGACCGGCCGGCCGTCGCGATCCGTGAGCCGGACCGCGAGCACCGGACGGGTGACTCCGTCCGCGACCAGTTCGGACTTGTCGCGGAGCAGCTCGGCCCGCATCGGGCTGGCGCCGTAGCGGACGGTTCGGCGAAGGGTCTCGGCGAGGGTGCCGTCGGCATTGCGCACCTCGGCGACGAGCTCCGACTGGCGCCCCTCGATCGGGATTCCGCGCCACAGGCTGACGGCGACGGTGCCGGAGGCGTTCTTGCGGCTGCCCTCGAAGGCCACCGGATCGACGGCGCGGCCGCGTTCGAGGAGCTTCACCGTCTGTCCGGGCAGATGCTTGATCGCCACCCGCACCATCGGCGCTCGCGGATTGTGATCTGCCTCCGGGAACAGCCAGGCGACGCCCGGCTCCTGCCCGCCGAGCCAGTCCCGTTCCGCGCCGGCGGCGGCCGGATCGCTCGGCGCCGCCGGTCGGGGCCGGGCCGCCGCGGTCCGGCCGGCCCGCGGCGCCACCGCGACGAGCCTGAAGTCGACTCGCTTCAGTGCTCCGCCGCGGCCGTCGACGAAGCGGGAGAAGGCGCGGCCGGCGGAGCGGCTGTCGCCGGCACAGTCGGCGGCGGAGCGGTCGAGCGGCAGGGTCATGTCGTCGAGCTGGACCACATGGGTGCCGGGGGTCACGCCTTCGAAATGGTAGCGGCCGTCGCGATCCGTGACCGCATAGCTGCCATCCTCCAGCATCACCCGGATGCCGGCGACTCCGGCGGCCTCAGTGCCGTCGCCGCCGCAGCCGCCGTCGGTCACCCGGCCGAGGATGGTCATGCGTCCCGCTACCTGCTCGCGCCGGATCCGGATCGTCGAGTCGGCGACCTCGCTGGCAATTCCGCCGGGGCCCGCCGCCTCGGCCCGGCTGACGGCGGCGCCGGCGGGCGCATCGGATCTGACCTCGACGGCGTAGCTTATCCGGCGGGTGACGCCGGGGGCGAGAGAGGGAAGGACGGCGGTGAAGCCGGAACCGTCGCTCGCCGGCTGCGCCGCGGCCGCCTCACCGTCGATGCGCAGGCTGTCCGGCCGAAGCCGAAGCGACGGGGACAACGTGCCGGTGATCGTCAACGCGCCGGAGGCGAGCTGCTGATCGGCATTGCGGACCTCGATCGTGAAGACGACCGCATCGCCGGGCGCAGCGACGGCGGTCGAGGATTCCATGGCGAGCTGGATCGCCTGGCTCGGGCGCTGGAGCGGGTCGGGGAGCGAGACCGGCAACGAGGCCGGGCCGACGCTGATGTCGACCCGGTTCGACTGCTGGATGACCTTTTCGCCGGCCACGTCCCACTCGATCGTCGCCACACTGGAGATGATGCGCTGAACCGGCACGCCCGCGGCGAGCGCTGGCGCGGCGACGGCGAGCAGGAGCGCCGTCAGGAGGGCAAGCAGAAGCGCCCCCGCAAGCAGGGTGGTCCGAGTCATCCCGAGGGAGGGGAGGGGGCTTCGTGCCAGGGACACGCTGCCGCTCCTCCCCTTTCTCCGCCTAGTTCACGCTCACCCGGAAGACGAGTGTGCGGGTGACTCCGCCGGCGATGTCGTTCAGCGTGCCGCTGACGATGCCCGAGGCGTAGGAGCCGCCGCTGCTGCCGTCGGCGTTGCAGACGCTCCCGGTCACGGTGCCGTTCAGCTTGATCCCGAAGGCGCTGTCGTAGGTCGCCTCCGCCGGCAGGTTGTCGGTGATATTGATTCCGCTGGCAGTCGCGCTGCCCGAGGAGTTGGCTACCGCGATGCAATATTCGACCACCGCGCCCGGGATCATCTTCGGATCGGTCGTCCCGTTGAACGGGTCGCTGATCACCCGGCTGGTCTTGGTCGCGGTCAGCGACGCCGCCAGGATCACGTAATCGTCCTCGGCGAAGTGGATGCCGTCGCGGGCGACGTTGCCGTTCGCGTCGGTGTCGGCGAACACGGTATCCACGCCCGCCGTGTTGGCGCCGGCGGTCTGGGTAACGATCGCGCCGAGCGAGCTGGCCGCCGTCGCTTCCGCGGCGGTGGCGCTGAGCCGGATTCCGGCGACGTCGCCCGTTGAACGGCCGAGCGGCACGTCGGCGAGGACGAAGACGGTCCTGCTCGTGTCGGCCGCGACCTGGTCGAGATAGGTGATCAAGGCGTCGGTGCCGGGATCGTAGCTGCCGTTTGCGTTGGTGTCGGCATAGATCTTGACGCCGCTGACGTTGAAATTGTCGGTTCCGCCATGAGCCGCGGTCCCGCCGTTCAGCTGGCTTACCGCCAGCGCGAAGTCGAGCGGAGCGTTGGACGTGTTGCTGACGGTGAAGACGGTGACCGCCCCCGTCTGGCCCGGACTGACGCTGGTGGACGTGGTGCCCACCTCCGACACCGTCAGGTTGACCT
>DATHBY010000203.1:0-2383 GCA_035295885.1 Allosphingosinicella sp. | reverse complement strand
TGAACCCGTCCCTTTTCCACCCCCGGTGGGCCATGTCCGCCTCCCCTGCTCAGACGTCGCGGAAATGGAGGTGCCGCGGCCAGCGGTCCTCGTTCAGCGCCGCCATCACCTCCGCATAGATGGCCTGGGCCACCGCCCCCTCGGGCGGATCGGGGAGGTCCGGAGCGTCGTCGGACTCCCAGTCGACGTCGGGATATGCCTCGACCTGCCGCCTGTAGGCCTCGCCGGCCTTCTCCTGCATCTCGAAAAACGCGTCGAGCCGCTCGCTCGCCCACTCGTACCGAAGCCGGGCCCGCTCCACCTTCTTTCCCGCCTCCGACTCGGCCTCGGCGGGCTCCATCCCGAGCCCGGCCATCTCCTCCACCAGCCCGAGCCGGGCTTCCTCCCACGCGTCCGCGCAAAGCACCGCCCCGCGTCGCCTCCGCCCCCGCCCCGATCTTCCCGAACCCCGATCCATAGCCGCCTCCCACGAAACGCCGGCCGGAAGCCCCATCCCCGGCCGCGCGCGAATCACCAGGCGGCCAGTAAAACAGGAATTTTCCTACAAGAGTCCTTCAATCGCACAGGGCGAGCCAGGCGCAGCGACCCGGCGCGAAGCGCCGCCGGAGCAGCGCCGGACTCGCCCCCGCGCGGCCGGCGGGGCGCTTCGTGGAGGCGAAGCGAACCCGTCCGACGGCGCAGGCCGCCCTGCGTCGCTCTTTCTTCTTCGTCGCTCGCATCCGGATTTGGGATGCCCCAGCGATGCGCTTATCCCCGGCCGATGCCCAAGCGCGCCAAGCCGCTCCTCGCTCGCCCAACCGGCGAACCGATCGACATCGAGGCGTTCCACGAACGCTTGATTCGCCGCTACCCGATCGTCATGGCCCGCCTCCACGAAGCGGAACTGCGAGAAGCCGAAGAAGAGGCGCGGGAGCGCCGCGAGAGGGGCTGGGACGAAGCGCTAGCCTCGGCGCAACGTCCCGACCGGCCGAGGACATAGCCGCCGCGCATCCGCCTTCAGCACCTTCATGCACCCCTCCCCGCCGGCCAGCTCCGCCACCGCTTCATCCACCACCAGGGCGAGCTTCACCCCCAGCGCCTCGAGATCCGGCGCCGGAGTCCGAACCAGCCGCCGAAGCGCCTTGCAGGTCGCGACGAGATAATCCCCGAACCGATCGTCCAGCTTCTTCTGCTCGGCAAACGACCGCCCCAGAGGCCCCGCGGTCGCGGCCCGGGTCGCCAGATCGAACCGATCCTGAGCCGCTTTCGCCTCGCGATAGGCGGCAAGCGCCGCGTCCCACTTCACCTCTCCCACCCTTTGCAGGAGAGGAGGGGCCCGTCGCGAAGCGACGGGAGGTGAGGGTCTTGCTGAATCGCAGCCGCCAACCCCCGCCGCCACCGGCACCGCGACCGCAGCGCCTAGAACTGCCCGGCGCGTGAAGGCCGAGCCGCCCGCGAGCAGCGACGCCGGCGCCTTGGCGCCGCCGGAGCAGCGACCGGAGTCGGCGCAGTGCCCGGCCGGCGGGGCAGCGCAGGCGAGCCCGTCCGACGTTACGGCCGCCCGTGACGTCTCTGCTGCCGCCCCATCAGCATCCACAGGTGGAAGTGAAGCACGCACGCCGCTATGCTCCCTGGAAGCCATGACCAAGGGCCTCCCGCCGATCGGGTGGGGGTTCTGTAACTATGGCAGTCTATCTGCCATTACTTAAGCGGGAGTGCAAGCTATTTTTGCAGGGAGCCTGCCAAATTGAATGTCGTTCAGTGCCGAATGGGGCGGACGGCGCTCGATTGGACCCGCCAGGATCTCGCCACCGCCTCTGGCGTGAGTGAGCGCACGATTGCCCGCTTTGAGTCAGGTGAACCCGTCCTACCTGCCCGCGTGAAGGCGCTGCGTCACGCATTCGAGGCGAACGGCATTCTGTTCATCGACAGCGGCCATCTTGCTGGAGGCGTAATCCCGCCTCGTCCGAATTAAGTCAAACCCAGCCGTTCTGCTCCGCTGAGGCTCGACTCTCCAGAATTATGGCGTCTCTCGCAACAACCTAAGACCCCAGTGTAATCCTGGTGGCGCGAAAAGATCGCCATCAAACAGCTGGTATCCAGCTATACGCCCACCAATACCATGCGGCCAAGCCGCTCGAAGAGTCGCCGTTAGCCAAAAAGGAGCGTGTCGTTCGAGAAAAAATCCCACCTGCTGCGTGGAAAGCGTGTTTTTGCGGTCCTCTGTGATTGCCCTAGCCTCCTTGTCACTTAGGATTTCCGCATGTGATTCATTCGTCTGAAATATTATAACACTAGCATGGCTACGAAGTAGGAAAAAATCGCTGCCAGCTTTATGCAAATCCGTAACTCGAAACTTTTCCCCATAGGGAACATATAAAGGCACGATTAGTTCAGATGAGCT
>DATHBY010000202.1:0-10822 GCA_035295885.1 Allosphingosinicella sp. | reverse complement strand
CAGGCCTTGTCGGCGAGCTCCTTGGTCAACGCCTCGATATAGTAGGAGCCGCCGAGCGGGTCCGCGACGTTGGTGATGCCGCTTTCCTCGGCGAGGATGAGCTGGGTGTTACGCGCGATACGCGCGGAAAAATCGGTGGGGAGCGCGATCGCCTCGTCGAAACTGTTGGTGTGGAGCGACTGGGTTCCGCCCAGCACCGCAGCCATCGCCTCGATCGTGGTGCGCATGATGTTGTTATACGGATCCTGCTCGGTCAGCGAGACGCCCGAGGTCTGGCAGTGGGTGCGCAGCATCAGCGACTTGGGGTTCTTCGCTCCGAACCCTTGCATTATCCGGTGCCAGAGCGTTCGAGCCGCGCGCAGCTTGGCGATCTCCATGAAGAAGTTCATGCCGATTCCGAAGAAGAAGGAGAGTCGCGGCGCGAAGGCGTCGACATCGAGCCCCCGAGCTCGCGCAACGCGCACATATTCCATTCCGTCGGCGAGAGTGTAGGCGAGCTCCTGCACCGCCGTCGCCCCAGCCTCGAGCATGTGATAGCCGCTGATCGAGATCGAGTTGAACCGCGGCATGTGCTTCGAGGTGTAGGCGATGATGTCGGCGACGATCCGCATCGAGGGCTCGGGCGGATAGATGTAGGTGTTCCGGACCGCGAATTCCTTGAGGATATCGTTCTGGATCGTGCCGGAGAGCTGCGCCTGGGTGACCCCCTGCTCCTCCGCGGCGACGATGTAGAAGGCCATGACCGGAAGAACCGCGCCGTTCATCGTCATCGACACCGACATCGTGTCGAGCGGGATGCCGTCGAACAGGATCTTCATGTCCTCGAGCGTGTCGATCGCCACGCCCGCCTTGCCGACGTCGCCGGTGACTCGCGGATGATCGCTGTCGTAGCCGCGGTGGGTGGCGAGATCGAAGGCGACGCTGAGCCCCTTCTGCCCGGCCGCGAGGTTGCGCCGGTAGAAGGCGTTCGAATCCTCCGCGGTCGAGAAGCCGGCATATTGCCGGATCGTCCACGGCCGGCCGGTGTACATGGAGGCATAAGGCCCGCGCGTATAGGGCGCGAAGCCAGGCAGGCCGGGATCGATCCCCTCGACGTCCTCACATGTGTAGAGCGGCCTGACCTCGATCCCCTCCGGCGTCTGCCAGACGATGTCCTTGCCTTTCACCTCTTTCGAGGCGGCGGCCTGCCAGTCTTGAACGGTAGATTTGTCGGCGGTCATCGGATTTCCCGGCTGCTTCGAATACGGACGATGCTGACGCGATCCTCGAAGCGCCGGTAATCTATCACATACTGAATGTCAGTAACCGAGAGCCGCATAATCCCCTTGCGCTTGGTCGAACGCCCGAGTTGCGGATTCGTCGTCAGAGCCTGTGCCTTCTGGAGAAGCCTCCGCTCCACCTGAACCGCGAAAGACTCGGACTTCCCGGCATTGAATGAAAATATGCGTTGAAGGTCATCGAGCGCTTCGCTGCGCCACTTGAGCCTCACTATTCCGCCGCTTCCCCGCGCCACTGGCGGCGTCGCTCCGCCAGGATGCGCATCGCCTCCTCATGCTCATATGAGGGGCCCGCCATCCGCCGGTCCAGGTCGGCATGGTCTTCGCGAACCGCGATCATATATTGCTGCAAAGCCTCCTGGAGCAGCGCCTCGACCGACCCCTCGCAATTGCGGGCCCACTCACGCAGCTCGGCGATGTCGGCTTCGCTGATCTCGATCGTCACTTTCTCGCTCATCGCACCCATCTACTCCTGCGGATGGACGAATACCAAATCCGCTTAATGGGCCGCCCTCGGACTCTCCATGATCTCCGTCAGCACCCCGCCCATGTCTTTCGGATGGACGAAGAAGATGAGCGTTCCGTGGGCGCCGATGCGCGGCTCGCCGAGCACCTTCGCGCCTTTGGCCTCGAACCAGGCCTTGGCCTCATGGATGTCAGGCACCTCGTAGCAGAGGTGATGCTGCCCCCCCGCCGGGTTCTTCGCGAGAAAGCCGTGGATCGGGCTCGCCTCCCCGAGCGGCTCGATCAGCTCGATCTGGGTGTTCGGCGTGTCGAGGAAGCACACCTTCACCCCCTGCGCGGGAAGGTCGAACGGCTCGTGGATCTTCGTCGCACCCATGACGTCCCGGTAGAAGGCGATGGATTTCTCGATCGACGGCGTCGCAACCCCGACATGATTGAGCCGACCGAGCTTCATAACGCCTCCTTGAGGCCGAGCTGGAAAATGAGGTCGGCCGCGATGACGGCGACGAGGACGAAGCTGAGCGCATGCAGCGCGAGCAGAAGCCCGAACTTGCTCCCCGCCTCCTCGCGGCCGACGTAGGTGCGGTAGAGCGGCAGCCGCCCCTCCTTCAGTCCGCGCCGGACCCGCCAGGCGATCATCGGCAGAAGCGCGAGGGCGATCATTCCGACGAACAGATCCTCGCCCGCCGTCATCCGCACGTCTCCATGATCGACTTGCCTCCGGCCACGGCGTAGCCGCCGGCGCCGCGCACATAATGTTCGCTGAACGCCCGGGAGCCGGAATAGACGACGTCGAACGACTGGTCCTTGACGACGTTGAGGATCCTGCCCTCGATCGACCTTCCGGTCCCGTCCTCCCTGGAGCCCCTGTCGTCATAGACGAGCGGGACCTGGGCGACCTTGGCGGGCCCGTCCGGCCGAAGCTCCGTGAGGGTCAGCCAGGAGCAGGTGTACCCCTGCCCGGTGCTCCCGCCCTCCGCGACCACCACCGGCCAGCTGGAAAAGCGCGGATTGACGCTCCAGCGGGCGACCTGTCCGTTGGAGCCGGTGGCCACGGCACCCGGGAAGGCGCGCACCACCTGGAACCGGTCGCCTGCCGGCCGCAGATAGTGGATCGCGATCCTGCCGGCGCTGACATGGGCCGGATCCTGCACCTTGCCCTCGCTGAGCAGCACCGGCCCGAAGGCCGGCCAGACCAGCCGCCCCGGCGAATAGCGAACGTCCTCGTCGGCGCCGTCGCCGGGGACCGCCAGAACCGCCTCGCCCCGGCTCCCGAAGGCAGCCTCGAAGGCTCGCGCGAGCTGCTCCCCGGGCGGCAGGGTCCGCAGGTCCGGCGGAGCCTTGGCCTCGACCGGATTGGCATCCTCCGCGACATTCTCCGTGGGCATTGGAAGATCGATGATTCCATCATCCCCCGCCGACGTCCTTCCGAAATACAGCCCTGCGATCACGGCGAGGATGAGCGGCGCGAGGCCGAGCATGATCAAGAGCCTGCGCCGCGAGGGCGCCCGCGGCTCCACGGCCACCGCGTCTTGCGCCGGCGCGATCGTCTCATGGCCGAGCAGCCGCCTCTTCTCGAGCTGGAACTCCTCGTCGGTCAGCGCTCCGCTCTCCCGAAGCCGCTGCAGCCGCTCGAGCTCCTCGTAGCGCGAGCTCACGGCCGAGTCGCCTGCAGCTTCAGATCACGCGCCAGCGGGAGCGCGTGGCGGCGGGTCAGGGGTGCGAGGTTGAGGGGCGGCTCCACATCGGGATCGATCCAGACGGCTTCCACGATCTCGGCATCGAGCCTTATCTCGCCCGACAGCCTGGCCGAGAAAAGCTCCGCCTCGACCGTCCAGCCCGGCTCGTTGGCGGCAGGCGCTCTGAAGCGTCCCAGCGGCCGGCACGAGGCAGGCTCCAACGCGCAGCCGAGTTCCTCGAAAACCTCCCGTTCCAGAGCGCCGACCTCCGACTCGCCGGAATCCGGCTTCCCGCCGGGTTGCATGAAAGCGGTTGTGCCGCGCTTCCGGACCAGGAGGGTATCGCCGGCATCGTTCAAGATCACGGCCGCGACGATGCTGACGACTTTCCCGCCGTCAGCGTCAGAGCGGGATATTGTCATGCTTTTTCCAGGGGTTCTCGAGCTGCTTGTCGCGCAGCTTGCGTAAGCCCAGCGCGATCCGCCGCCGGGTCGAGTGGGGCATGATCACCTCGTCGATGAAGCCCTTCGACGCCGCCACGAACGGGTTGGCGAAGCGCGCCTCATAGTCGCGGGTCCTCTCGGCGATCTTCTCGGGATCGCCGATGTCCTTCCTGAAGATGATCTCGACCGCGCCCTTGGCGCCCATCACCGCGATCTCGGCGGTGGGCCAGGCATAGTTCAGGTCGCCGCGCAGATGCTTGGACGCCATGACGTCATAGGCGCCGCCATAGGCCTTGCGGGTGATCACCGTGATCTTGGGCACCGTCGCCTCGGCATAGGCGAAGAGCAATTTCGCTCCGTTCTTGATGATCCCGCCATGCTCCTGGGCGACTCCGGGCAGGAAGCCGGGGACGTCGACGAAGGTCAGGAGCGGGATGTCGAAGGCGTCGCAGAAGCGCACGAACCGCCCCGCTTTCTTCGAGCTGGCGATGTCGAGCACTCCGGCGAGCACCATCGGCTGGTTGGCGACGACTCCCACGGTGCGCCCCTCGACCCGCCCGAAGCCGACGATGATGTTGGCGGCGTGGTTCGGCTGGATCTCGAAGAAGTCGCCCTCGTCCAGCACTTTGCGGATCAGCTCGTGCATGTCGTAGGGCGTGGCGGCGCTGTCGGGGATGAGCGTGTCGAGGCTCGGCTCGCTGCGATCCCACGGATCCGCCGTCGGCCGCTCGGGACCGTCGTGGCGGTTGGAGAGCGGCAGGAAGTCGATGAAGTCGCGAGTCGCCAGCAGGGCCTCGATGTCGTTCTCGAAGGCGACGTCGGCCACTCCCGATTTGGTCGTGTGGGTGACGGCGCCGCCCAGCTCCTCCTGGGTGACCACTTCGTTGGTGACGGTCTTCACCACGTCCGGACCGGTAACGAACATGTAGGAGCTGTCCTTCACCATGAAGATGAAGTCCGTCATAGCCGGCGAATAAACCGCTCCCCCCGCGCACGGTCCCATGATCAGGCTGACCTGCGGCACCAGCCCCGAGGCCAGCACGTTCCTCTGGAACACCTCGGCATAGCCGGCGAGGCTGGCGACTCCCTCCTGGATCCGGGCGCCGCCGCTGTCGTTGAGGCCGATGACGGGGGCGCCGACCTTCATCGCCATGTCCATCACCTTGCAGATTTTCTGCGCATGCCGCTCCGAGAGCGAGCCGCCGAAGACGGTGAAATCCTGGGCGAAGACGAAGACCAGGCGCCCGTTGATCGTTCCCGAGCCGGTGACGACTCCGTCGCCCGGCACCTTCTGCTCGGCCATTCCGAAGTCGGCGCAATTATGCTCGACGAACATGTCATATTCTTCGAAGCTGCCCTGATCCAGCAGGACGGTGAGCCGCTCCCGGGCCGTCAGCCGCCCCTTGGCATGCTGCGCCTCGATCCGTTTCTCTCCACCCCCGAGCTGCGCGAGCCGGCGCCGGGCCTCGAGTTCGTCGATCATGGTGGCCATAGGCTGGGAACGCCCCCGTCATCGGAATGGATCAGCCTCCTTATTCGCGACCGGTGCGGGAAGGCAAACCGTCCGTGCATTGAGCGCTCGCGAAGCCGCGGCTAGGCTGTCCCGAAACCGGAGCGCTGGCGATGCTCATCTGGATCAACGGCGCACACGGGGCGGGCAAGACGAGCGTCGCCCGCAGGCTGGCGGCGCTGCGCGCCGACGCCTTCATCCTCGACCCGGAGCAGATCGGCTTCATGTTGCGGCGGATCTGGCCGGAGGGCGGGCCGCCGGATTTCCAGGACATGCCGGCATGGCGCGAGCTGACCGTGGCGACCCTGCGCGCCGCTTCGGCGGACCGCCCCGCGGCGACCCTGGTGGTGCCGATGACGCTGGCGAACCCCCTTCATCATGCCGAAATCATCGGCGGCCTGCGCGCCGCGGGAATGGACGTTCGCCACTTCACCCTGCTCGCCTCGCCCGCCACCTTGCGCCGGCGGATCCGCCGGCGCCTGGATTGGCCGCTATCGCGACGCTGGGCGCTGTCGAGAGTGGAGGCGTGCAGCGCCGCGCTGGAGGATCCCGCCTTCGCCGACCACATCGCGACGGACGGCCTCGGGGTCGCGGAAGTCGCGGCGAAGATCCTGACTCGGGTCGAAGCGGCAGCTACCGCCCCTCGAACCGCGCCTGCCGCTTCTGGAGGAATGCCGCCACCGCATTCCTGAAATCCTCGGTCTCGCCCGCCTCGCGCTGGGCAGTCCGCTCCGCCGCCAGCGCCTCTCCGAGCGGCACATGCCCCGCCTCGCGCGCCAGCTTGCGGATCAGCCCCAGCGCGACCGTGGGCCCCTGCGCCAGCCGAGTCGCCAGCAGGACCGCTTCGGAGACGAGATGCTCGTCCTCGACGACTCGCGAGATCATGCCCCATTCCAGCGCCCGCTCCGCGGGAATGCGCTCGCCGAGCAGCATCATCTCCATGGCACGGGCCCGGCCCGCCAGGCGCGGCAGCAGCCAGGTCGCGCCGGCGTCGGGAATGAGGCCGATATTGACGAACGCCTGGAGGAAATAAGCTGAGCGCGCCGCGATCACGATATCCGCCGCCAGGGCGAGCGAGCAGCCGGCGCCGGCGGCCGGCCCGTTCACCGCCGCCACGACCGGGATCGGCAGAGCCAAGATCGCCTCGATAAGTGGATTGTAATATTTCTCCAGCGCCGCGCCCGCATCTTCCGGCAGGCCGCCGTCGCCGGCGAGATCCGCCCCGCTGGAAAAGCCCCTGCCCTCCCCGGTCAGGAGCAGGCAGCGCGCGCCGGACCGGCCGCTCTCCTCGACCGCCCCGCGAAGCTCTTCGAGCGTCTGGGCGGACAGGGGGTTGAGCCGGTCGGGGCGCGCGATGGTAATCGTAGCGACGGCGGCGGGACTGGTCTCCAGCCTTATATGCTCGAAGGTCATGGCCGCTTACAGCATCCCGCGAGGAGCGGCGCAATCTCTGCCTCCCCATGCGCCAGCATGGGGCGGCAATTACTCGCTCATTACCCCTTCTTCCGGCGCGTGCAGCCTGAGGCGGGTGACCCGCCGAGCGTCGCTTTCGGTCACTTCGAGCCGCCAGCCGGACGGATGCTCGACGATCTCGCCCGCCTGCGGCACATGGCCGGCGAGCACCGTCGCGAGGCCGCCGAGCGTGTCGACGTCCTCCTCGACCGCACCCAGCCGGGCGTCGATCGTCTCGGCGACATCGTCGAGCTCGGCACGAGCGTCGGCCTCCCAGATGCCGTCCTCGAGCGCGATCAGCATTCCCGGAGTCTCCTCGTCATGCTCGTCCTCGATCTCGCCGACGATCTCCTCGACCACGTCTTCGATGGTGACGAGGCCCTCGGTGCCGCCGAATTCGTCGACGACGATGGCGAGGTGGACCCGCTCGGCGCGCATGCGGGCGAGGAGATCGAGCACGCCCATCGATTCGGGCACGTAGAGCGGCTTGCGCAGCAGGCCGGTAATCTCCTCCGGGGGATCGGCGCCCGAGACCTCGACGGTGAAGACGTCCTTGATGTGGGCCATGCCGATGACGCTGTCGAGGCTCTCCTCATAGACCGGAAGCCGGCTGTGGCCGGCTTCGGCGAAGGCGGCAACGAGGCCGTCGAAGGTGATCGTCGAGGGCACGGCGATGATGTCGCCGCGCGGCACCGCGATGTCGGCGACCGTGCTCTCGCCGAAGTGGAGCAGGTTGCGCAGCATCTGGCGTTCGATAGGTGACAAGTCGCCGACGATCGGCTGCTCGCCCTCGTGGCTTTCGATCGCCTCCTCGATCTCCTCGCGCAGGGTCGCCTCGCCGTCGTCGCCGAACAGCAGGGCCCTGATTCCGCGCCAGATGCTTCGCTCGCCCGGGCCGTCTGCGTCGTCAGCCATCAGCGGTGGATCTCGTAAGGATCGGCGATTCCGAGCGCGGCGAGGGCGCGCCGCTCGGCCTCTTCCATCTTTTCGGCCTCCCCCTCGCCCCGCTCATGGTCGTAGCCTAGCAGATGCAGCATGCCGTGGACCACCAGATGACGCGCATGGTCCCGCACGCCGATGCCCTTCGCCGCGGCTTCCTCGGCGCAGACCCCCTGGGCAAGGACGATGTCGCCGAGCAGGACGTCGCCGCCCACCTCCGTGAGAACCGCCCCGGTATCGAGCATCGGGAAGGACAGGACGTTGGTGGCCTTGTCCTTACCGCGCCAGGCCGCGTTCAGGGCACGCACCTCCGCATCGTCGGTGAACTTCACGGAGACTTCGGCCGTGGCCTCGCCGTCGAGCAGCGCGAAGGCTTCGCTCTCCGCCAGCGCGGCCCGCACGGCCGCGTCGGCGAGCGCGCCCCAGTCGGTGCTACTGTCCCACTCTCCGGATGCGTCGGCTTCGACGAGGATCACTGCGCCTTGCCCTCGTAAGCTTCGACGATGCGCCCCACCAGCGGATGGCGGACGACGTCGCCGGCGCCGAAGCGGATGGTAGCGATCTTGGGGATGCCCTCGACCTTGGCGACCGCGTCGGCCAGCCCGGACTTGCCCGGTTCGGGGAGGTCGACCTGAAGCGGGTCGCCGCAGATGACCATCCGGCTTCTCATTCCGAAGCGGGTGAGGAACATCTTCATCTGCGCCGGGGTGGTGTTCTGGGCCTCGTCGAGGATGATGAAGGCGTCGTTCAGGGTGCGGCCGCGCATGAAGGCGATCGGAGCGATCTCGATCTCGCCGGACGCGATCCGCCGCTCGACCTGTTCGGCGGGAAGCATGTCGTAGAGGGCGTCGTAGAGCGGGCGAAGGTAGGGATCGACCTTCTCTTTCATGTCGCCCGGAAGGAAGCCGAGCCGCTCGCCCGCCTCGACGGCCGGCCGCGACAGGATCAGCCGGTCGACCGAGCCGCCGATCAGCTGCTGAACCGCCTGGGCGACCGCCAGATAGGTCTTGCCGGTGCCGGCCGGCCCGAGCGCGAAGATCATGTCGTCGCGGCCGAGCGCCTCCATGTAGACGGCCTGCATCTTGGAGCGGGGGACGATCGTCTTCTTGCGGGTGCGGATCATCACCTTGGGCGGCTCGGCCACGTCGGCGGTGATGATTCCGTCGAGCGTCGGCTGGCCCGACATGGCGATGATCGCGTCGACCATCCCGGCGTCGATATCCTGCCCCTCGTCGAGCCGGTTGTAGAGGCCGAGCAGGACGTCGCGCGCCCGGGCCGCATCCTCCGGCTCACCCTCGATCTGCACCTTGGCTCCGCGAGCGGCGATATAGACTCCGAGCCGGTCCTCGATGGCGACGAGGTTGCGGTCGAACTCGCCGAACAGCGGCCCGAGCAGATGCGGCTGCTCGAACTCGAGCTCGAGCCGCGCGCGCGGAGCGGTGGCGGCGGCGGGGTCGGGCGCTTTCTTGGGAGGCATCAGGCGGCGACCCGCATCAACTCGGCGCCGGCCAGGCTGTTGGGCCCGGCCGAGACGATCTCCACCTCGATCAACGCCCCGATCTCCGCCTCCGTCTCGACATGGACCGACTGCAGCCAGGGCGATTTTCCGATCTTCTGCCCGGGCCTTTTGCCGGGCCGCTCGAGCAGCAGGCTCGTGCGCGTTCCCACGCCGGCGCGGTTGAACTCAAGCTGCTGCTCGCCCAGCAAAGCCTGCAGACGCTGCAGCCTCTCGTCCATCACGTCGCGGGACAGTTGATCCTCCATGGCCGCCGCCGGGGTGCCCGGCCGCGGCGAATATTTGAACGAGTAAGCCTGGGCGTAGTTCACAGCGCGCACGATTTCGAGCGTCGCCCCGAACTCCGCCTCGGTCTCGCCGGGGAAGCCGACGATGAAATCGCCCGAAATGGCGATGTCCGGCCGAGCCGCCCGCACCCGCTCGATGAGGCGCAAATAGCTTTCGGCCGTGTGGCTTCGGTTCATCGCCTTGAGCACCCGGTCGCTGCCCGACTGAACCGGCAGATGGAGGAAAGGCATCAGGGCCTCGACCTCGGCATGGGCCCGGATCAGCCCCTCGGTCAGGTCGTTGGGGTGGCTGGTCGTGTAGCGGATCCGCGCCAGCCCCGGCAGCCGGCCGAGCGCCCGGATCAGGCCGTCCAGCCCCTGCGACCGCCCCGCTTCGTCCTCGCCGGTCCAGGCGTTGACGTTCTGCCCGAGCAGGACGATCTCCTTCGCGCCCGCATCGACCAGCGCCCGAGCCTCGTCCGTCACCGCCGCCCAGGGCCGCGAGACCTCCGCGCCCCTGGTGTAGGGGACGACGCAATAGGTGCAGAATTTGTCGCAGCCCTCCTGCACGGTGAGGAAGGCCGACGGGCCCGGCCGGCGCCGGGCCGGAAGCGCCCCGAACTTGGAGAGGGTCGGCATGTCGGTGTCGATCCCGCGGCCGCCGCGGCCCGCCTCGGCGACCAGCTGCGGCAGCCGGTGATAGGCCTGGGGCCCGACGACGATGTCGACGCTCGGCGCGCGGCGCGGGATCTCGGCGCCTTCCGCCTGGGCGACGCAGCCGGCGACGGCGATCATCGGGCGCGAGCCGTCCTCGCGCTTCAGCCGGCCGATCTCGGAATAGACCTTCTCGGCCGCCTTCTCGCGTATGTGGCAGGTGTTGAGGACGACGAGGTCCGCCTCGATGGACGAGGCCGCCGCGGTCATGCCTTGTGCCTCGAGCAGGCCGGCCATGCGCTCGCCGTCATAGACGTTCATCTGGCAGCCGAACGACTTGATCTGGAAGCTTTTAGGAGTGGGGCGGGTCATCCGTGGGGCCTATAGGCGATCCGCTCCGCCGCCGGAAGGGCTCAGCGCCTCGAGGATTTCCGCCCGGGCGGCACGCGCCAGCGCCTTGCGATCGCCAGTTGCGGGGTCGACCGGCGCGAGGAAATGCAGAGTCACCGGGGCCGTCCCGGGCCGGGCCAGCACCTTCCTCACGTTGGCGAGCCCCGGCTCGTCCCCCACCCACGCCAGATCGTGCGCCGCGGCGCCATAATCGAGCGCGACCGGCTGCCC
>DATHBY010000201.1:0-2871 GCA_035295885.1 Allosphingosinicella sp. | reverse complement strand
AGCCGCCCGCATAATCGGCGCCCGCATGGTGGCCGGGCGGGCGGCACAGAGCGAAAGCCGAGCACTCCCCCGCCAGCACCGCGTCCAGCCCCGCCAGCGCCGTCTGCGCGGACCAATAGGCGCTCTCCCACGTCCCCTCCGCGATCGGAGTCGAGGCGTCCATGCTGTAGCGGCCGAGGCGGGCGTCGATCCGATCCAGATCCAGCGGACGGCGGCCGACCACCGGCCAGACATAGCCCGAGGCATCGCCCGGCCGCCCCGCCGCCTTCCAGTCGGCGAAGGCCGATTTGAGGAAATCGAGATAAGGCTGCGGGTGGACTCGAAGCAGCGGTTCCTCGCCCTGGTCGGCGGGGGCGTGCGTGGCTCCGAGCGCCGCGAGCATCGAATCCACGCGTCCGCAATGTTCCGCGTAGGGGGCGAACCCGCCATTGTGCAGCTCCTGCGCCGGCGCGTGCAGACGCTGCCGATCGTCCCAGAAGACCCGCACGATTATCCTCTCCCCTGAGGACGGGAGAGGGGATTCATGGGCGCAAGTCGGAGGGCAAGGTCGGCTCGGAGAGGATCCTCGTCATGGCGGCCCAGCGGGCGGCCGGATCGGCGCCGGCCCTTTCCACCGCCCGGCGGACCATATCGAGGCCGAGGCCGTAATTGATCACGTAGGAGCGGTACTGGTCGATGAAGGCCACCGATTTCTCGGCCCGCTCCGGCGACACGAGCTGGTATTTGCGGGTCAGCTCGACCGCCTGCGCCCGGGTGATTCGGCCGTCGAGATAGTCGGCGGCAATGGTGAAGCGGGCGCCGCCCAGATCCTGCATCGCGCGCTGGAGGGCGAGAAATTGCGGTGCGGCCGCGGTCGGCAGGCCGGCGAGCGGATAGAGGGTTCGGGTTGCGAAGGCGAGCTGCTCGTCCCCCGGAAAAGCCAGCTCGATTCCGTAATTGGCCGATCCTTCGGCGATGAAGCTTTGCGGCGAGTAGAGGGGATAGAGGGTGAACTCGACCCAGCCGCGCTCCTTCGCCAGCTTCTGCTCGAGCAGCATGTTGTAGACGTGATGGCCGGGATAGCCTTCATGGCAGCCGAGATCGACGGCCCGGCTGATCCGGATCGGGAGGTCGGTGTTGATCTGGATGAGGCTGTTGGAATCGCCCTTGTACCAATTGTAGCCGCCCCAGCTCTTGCCGGTGACGAATTCCAGGGTGAAACGCTCGTTCGCCGGCAGCGCGATGTGCCGCACCGTGCGGCGGCGGCATTCGTCGATCGCCGCGCGCATCACCGGCTCCAGCCGCTGGCGTGGGATGATGAAGCGCTCCTGGAACGCGTCGACCCGGTCGGCGAGCGGCCCCTTGCCGGGCACGAGCTTCTCCAGCCGGGCGAGCACCGGATCGTAGGCCGAGAGGGGCTTCAGCTCGGGCCGGACTCCGAACAGGCCTTCCGCCTCGTCCGCGAAAGGGAGCTTCTCGCCCTGCATCATCCTGAGGCGGGTCGAGGCCGCCTTGAGCTGGGCGAGCAGGAAGTCGCGCCGCCGCCGCTCCGTCGGATCGAGCCGGGAAACGGCGAGGCTGCGCAGACGGACGGCGAGGACTCCGGCCCGGTTGGCCAGCTCGGGCAGCGGGCGCGGCGCCAGCTTCGCCTCCGCCTGCCATTCGGCCGGCCCGAAATAGGCGTCGATATACCCCTCCTCCTTCTCGCCGACGGCCAGCTGGAGCTTCACATAGTCGCGAGCGATCGCATCGAGGCTGTCGCGCCCGCCTTCGGCCGAGACGCAAGCGGCGAGCAGCAGCGCCGCCAGTATCGCCAGCCACTTCATGCCCTGCGTCCCTCCACCCGTTCGACGTCGCCGTCGGCCTCGATCTCGACGTCCTGCTCCAATTCCTCATGGCCATGGTCCGGAGCGGGCCTGGCGAAGCGGAGGATGAGGAAGCCCGTGATCGCCGAGGCCAGCGAGCCGAGCAGGACTCCGATCTTCGCCTCCTCGATCAGCTCGGCATTGCCCGGAAAGGCGAGCGCGCCGATGAACAGGCTCATCGTGAAGCCGATCCCGCACAGAGCCGCGACCGCGTAGATCTGCACCCAGGTCGCCCCCCTCAGCTTCTGGGCAAAACCGAATCTGACGCACAGCCAGACGGCGCCGAAGATGCCGAACTGCTTGCCGAAGAAGAGGCCGGCGGCGATTCCCATCGGCAGCGGCGCGAAGACTTCGTCCAAGCCGATGCCGGCGAGATCGACTCCGGCATTGGCGAATCCGAAGATCGGGACGATCGCGAAGGCGACCCAGGGGGTGATCGCATGCTCGAGCCGGTGGAGCGGCGATTCGAGAGAATCCGGAGAGCCGGGGGTGGCGATGATCGGGATCATCATCGCCGCCAGCACGCCCGCGACGGTCGCGTGGACTCCCGAGAGCAGCACCAGATACCACAAGGCCGCCGACGCGATCAGGTAGGGCCACAGCTTCAGCACGCCGCTCTTGTTCATGAAGTACATGCCGAGCAGCACCGCCGCCGCGCCGCCGAGCGCGAGCGTGTTGAGGGAATCGGTGTAGGCGAGCGCGATGATCGCCACCGCGCCCATGTCGTCGGCGATGGCGACCGTGGTGAGGAACAGCTTCAGCGAGGTCGGAGCACGGCTTCCCAGCAAAGCGAGCACGCCGATCGCGAAAGCGATGTCCGTCGCGGCCGGAATCGCCCAGCCCCGGGTGAGCGCCGGATCGCCGGCCGCCAGCCACAGGTAGATCAGAGCCGGCGCGACCATGCCCACCGTCGCGGCAATCACCGGCAGCCGCCGCTGGTTCCAGGTCGAAAGCCGGCCGTCGACCAGCTCGCGCTTTATCTCCAGGCCGACGAGCAGGAAGAACACCGCCATCAGCCCGTCGTTGA
>DATHBY010000200.1:0-2290 GCA_035295885.1 Allosphingosinicella sp. | reverse complement strand
GGCGCGACCTACACGAGCTACGCGAACATCGACAAGGCTCCTGAGGAGCGCGAGCGCGGCATCACCATCTCGACCGCCCACGTCGAGTATGAGACCGAAGCGCGCCACTATGCGCACGTCGATTGCCCGGGCCACGCCGATTATGTGAAGAACATGATCACCGGCGCCGCGCAGATGGACGGCGGCATCCTGGTGGTGTCGGCCGCCGACGGCCCGATGCCGCAGACCCGCGAGCACATCCTGCTCGCCCGTCAGGTCGGCGTTCCGGCGCTGGTGGTGTTCATGAACAAGGTCGACCAGGTTGACGACGAGGAGCTCCTGGAGCTCGTCGAGCTCGAGATCCGTGAGCTGCTCTCGTCCTACGACTTCCCGGGCGACGACATTCCGATCGTCAAGGGTTCGGCGCTCGCCGCGCTTGAAGACAGCGACCGGAAGATCGGCCACGATGCCGTTCTCGAGCTGATGAAGGCCGTCGACGACTACATCCCGCAGCCGGAGCGTCCGCTCGACCGTCCGTTCCTGATGCCGATCGAGGACGTGTTCTCGATCTCGGGCCGCGGCACCGTCGTCACCGGCCGCGTCGAGACCGGCATCGTCAAGGTCGGCGAGGAAGTCGAGATCGTCGGCATCAAGGCGACCCGCAAGACCGTCGTCACCGGCGTCGAGATGTTCCGCAAGCTGCTCGATCAGGGCCAGGCTGGCGACAACATCGGCGCGCTGATCCGCGGCGTCGGCCGTGAAGAAGTTGAGCGTGGCCAGGTTCTGGCCAAGCCGGGTTCGATCACGCCGCACACCGACTTCCAGGCGGAAGTCTACGTGCTCTCGAAAGACGAGGGCGGCCGTCACACGCCGTTCTTCGCCAACTACCGCCCGCAGTTCTACTTCCGCACCACGGACGTGACCGGCGAAGTGGTTCTCCCCGAGGGCACCGAGATGGTGATGCCGGGCGACAACGTGAGCCTGGGTGTCAAGCTCATCGCTCCGATCGCCATGGACCAGGGCCTGCGCTTCGCCATCCGCGAAGGCGGCCGGACCGTCGGCGCAGGGGTTGTGGCCGAGATCACGAAGTAATATAGGGCAGGGCCGCGCGACGCCCCAGGGATTCGCGCGGCCCAGCTTTTACACAGTTTCGACTATGGCCGCTCCGGGGCCGCGAGGTTCCCGGATACTGGCTTCTTTTGGTTTGCCCTCCATGGGCGTGGCTCTTTGCAATCGGTAAGCAGGTTATGGAAACGCAGAACATCCGCATTCGCCTGAAGGCGTTCGATCATCGTGTGCTGGATCAGGCCACGGGCGACATCGCCGATACCGCTCGGCGCACGGGTGCTCTCATTCGCGGGCCCATTCCGTTGCCGACCCGCATCGAGAAGTTCACCGTCAACCGTTCGCCGCACGTCGACAAGAAGTCGCGCGAGCAGTTCGAGGTGCGCACCTACAAGCGCCTGCTGGACATCGTCCAGCCGACGCCGCAGACGGTGGACGCGCTTATGAAGCTCGATCTCGCCGCGGGTGTTGATGTTGAGATCAAGCTAGCCTAAAGGGCTGGCACTGCTTCGGGATTCGGAGCGAAGTTTCAGGCGCGGCCGCTAAGTCGGCAGGCGCCGGAGGAGCTCCCCGGAGCTCCCGCAAAGTAACTGCTTTGTGGAATTGACTAGGGATACCGCACGGCCTTGCCGTGGTCTGCGTCCCCCGCATCCTCCGCCTTGGCGGGGGAATGGCCCAAGCGGGGCGACGCATTTTTCATGGGCTGCACGCCCGCGGGAGCACAAGCTTTCGCGGGCCTCTGTATAAGGAGCATGATCATGCGCACTGGCGTGATCGCGAAGAAAATGGGGATGACCCGCCTGTTCCAGGACGACGGCCGCCACGTGCCGGTTACCGTTCTGGCACTCGAAGGCTGCCAGGTCGTCGCCCGCAAGGATGCCGACAACGACGGCTACGTTTCCGTTCAGGTCGGCGCCGGCACTGCCAAGGCCAAGAACCTGTCCAAGCCGCAGCGCGGCCACTTCGGCAAGGCCGAGGTGGAGCCCAAGGCGAAGCTGGCCGAATTCCGCGTCGCCGAGGATGCTCTCCTCGACGTCGGCGCCGAAATTTCCGCCGACCATTTCGCCGTCGGCCAGATGGTCGACATCCAGGGCGTGACCCAGGGCAAGGGCTTCGCCGGCGGCATGAAGCGCTGGGGCTTCGGCGGCATGCGCGCCACCCACGGCGTTTCCGTCTCGCACCGCGCGCTCGGCTCCACCGGCCAGCGCCAGGATCCGGGCCGCGTCTTCAAGAACAAGAAGATGGC
>DATHBY010000199.1:0-4606 GCA_035295885.1 Allosphingosinicella sp. | reverse complement strand
TTCCTCATGGACCTTCTGGAGCACGGCCACGTGGTCGACCTGGGCTATGACATGGTCACGCCACCATATGACAAAAGGGAGGACTGGTCGGTCCGCGTCGGGCCGGGGCTGGTGCATCCATTCTCCGCGTCGGTCAGCCGGCGCTTACGGGATTCGCCCGCTGCCGCAAAGAGGAACCCGGAAGCATCGCCGCCACTCGAGATGACCTTGGCCGGTACGCCGGCCGGGAGCCTGCAGGCGATCCGCTCGTTCGAGGTGCATACCCCGGTCTGAAGTCCCCCGCCTCCCGGGCCCGGCAGGAGGCCGATCACCGAAAAGGCGACAGCAATGACCTTCGTTCTCCCTCCCCTTCCCTACCCCAGCGATTCGTTCGGCGACGTGATGTCGGCCGAAACGCTCGAATATCATCACGGCAAGCACCATCAGGCCTATGTCGACGGGACGAACAAGCTGGTCGAGGGGACGAATCTGGAGAACCGGCGGCTTAGCGACGTGATCAGGACGGCGCGCGCCAATCGCGACGACGGCCTCTTCAACCAGTCCGCCCAGCTTTGGAACCACAGCTTCTTCTGGCAGTGCCTGGCGCCGCCCTCGGGGCAGCGGCCGGACGGCCGCCTTGCCGGGATGATCGAGGACCAGTTCGGCTCCACCGAGCAGCTCCTAAGCCGGCTCAAGGAGGAAGCCACCGGGCATTTCTCGAACGGCTGGGCATGGCTCGTGCTCGAGCGCGGCCGGCTCGACGTCCTCTCCCTCCACGACGCGGACAGCCCGGTGGTCTACGAGGGCATCCAGCCTCTCCTCACCCTCGATGTGTGG
The DNA here is from genome assembly GCA_035295885.1 of Allosphingosinicella sp. GTDB lineage: Bacteria > Pseudomonadota > Alphaproteobacteria > Sphingomonadales > Sphingomonadaceae > Allosphingosinicella. The sequence continues at coordinate 3,790 of DATHBY010000199.1, read as the reverse complement.
GAGCATGCCTATTATATCGACTACCGGAACGACCGCGGCGGCTTCGCCGAAAGCGTGCTCGGCAGGCTCGTCAACTGGGAGTTCGTCGCGGCCAATCTCGACGGAGAAGGCGTGGCCCGCGCCGACCAGGACCCGCGCTGAAGGCCGCGTCCCGCCGGAACAAAGCAGCAGTGAAGGCGTCACATTTACGTGGACCAGGATGAATCCCGCCCCGTGAGCGCCAGAAGCACGTTCCAGACCTATTGGCTCTGGGCGGCCGCCGGAGGGGCCTTCATCCTGCTGCTGGGCCTCCTGCTCGTTTCACTGCCCGTAACCAGCCGAAGCGCGTTCGCCCAGACGACCGGATGGTTCCTCGTGGCCGCGGGCATAGCGGAGCTTGCCGTCGGTTTCAGGAGCACTCCCTCGGCCGAAGGGCGCATTATGATCCTGCTGAGCGGAGTTACCCTGGCGGCGGCGCTCCTGGTCCTGTTGCGGCCCGGTGCCTACCCGCTGATGTTCGTCGCGACCTTGTGCCTGGCGATCCGGGGCGTCGGAGCCATCGCCGCCGCCGTCGCCGGCCGCGGGGGGCCGCAGCTATGGGTGCTCGCCCGGGGGCTGGTGGACTTGCTGCTCGGAGCGATCCTGATGGTCGGCGCGCCGGTCATCGCCGTCATTACCGTCCTCGCCGGCACCCGGTGGCCGCCCAGCGGGACCGCCGTTCTCGGCAACTTCATAGCGGTCAGCATGATCGCCGCGGGGCTGTGCCTGCTCGGCCTGGCATGGTCCCGCCGGCGCGGGCCTTCCGCGTGATGGGTGCGTCCAACAAAGGGCCAGCCCGTCCGTGAGAAGCACGTTCCGCGCCTCCTGGCTCAGCATCAAGGCGAGCTACTGGTTCATCCCCGCGATTCTGACCGTGGCGGCCGTGGCGCTTGCCCTCACTACCATTCATCTGGATCGGACCTGGGGTTCCCGGTGGCTCACCGCGTTCGAATGGTTCGAGGAAAGCCGGGCGGAAGGTGCGAGGGCGCAGCTCACCGTGATTGCGAGCGCGATGATCGCCATCTCGTCCACGGTGTTCGCCATCACCATCGCCGCCGTGGCCTACGCCTCGGGCAATTACGGGCCGCGGCTGCTCAACAACTTCATGAACGACCGCGGCAACCAGGTTTCGCTCGGCGTCTTCGTCGCGACCTTCGTCTACAATCTTCTGGTGCTCCGGACGGTCCGCAATGCGGAACAGGCCCAGGCAGCTGGCGAGGCGGCCGCCCAGGCCGCGACGGCCTTCGTGCCGCAGCTCTCCATGCTGGTTTCCAGCGCCTCCGCGCTGCTGGCGGTGGCCGTTCTCGTCTACTTCCTCCACCACATCCCGGCCGGCATCCGGATCAACACGGTGCTCGGCGGCATCGGTCGCCGCCTCCTGGCCGATATCGAGGAGCGTTTCCCGGCCGAGGGAGGATCGGGGGAACCGCCGCCTCAGGCCGGCGGGGATCCGATCGCCGCGGCGAGGGCCGGCTATGTCGAGATCGTGGATTTCGAGAAGCTCGATTCGCTCGCCCGGCGCCACGGCGTGATATTCTCGCTCGCCGTCCGTACCGGCGACTTCATCCATCCCCATCTGCCGGTCGTCAACGTCTCGCCCGGACCGGTCGACCCCGCTCTCGCCGAGGCGGTGCTGGACTGCTTCTCCCTCGGCAATGCGCGAACTCCCGAGCAGGACCTCGAATTCCTCATCGACGAGCTGGTGGAGATCGGACTTCGGGCGCTCTCGCCCGGCGTCAACGATCCCTTCACCGCCGTGACCAGCCTCCACTGGCAGGCTGCCGCGCTCGCCAAGCTCGCGGACCGCGACCTGGTGGAGGGCCCGGAGCAGCAGAGCTACGACAGCGGGCGGGTGAGGCCGGTCCCCGACGATTTCAGCCACTATCTCAGCCGAAGCTTCGGCGCCATGCGGGCGTCGGTGGCGGGGAGTCCGATCGCGGCCAAGATATTCCTCGAGGCGCTCGCCGGGATCGCCATCGGGGCCACGTCGCAGGAGCGCAGGGCGGTCCTGCTCGAGGAAGCCCGCCTGCTCGGCAAGCAGGCAGCGCTGGACCTGGAAGGGCCGGCATGGGAAGAATTGCAGGCCCGGCTGCTGAAGGTGGAAGGCCGGCTCGCCGGCTGACTCGCTAGAAGGCGCCGTTCGCGGCTTCGGGCGCCGCGGCCGCCGCTTCGGGGCAGGCGGGAGCATGTTGCCGGCGGCTCAGGATCCGCTCGGCAAGCCGAAGGTCCTCCGGCTTGTCGACGTCGATGGCCGCTTCGGGATGTTCCAGCACGACCGCTCGGAGCCGGAGGTCCAGCCTGCGTCCGGCGATCCCCGCCGCGCCGGCCAGGCCGATGGCCCGGGTCAGGATGCGCAGGAAGAGCGTGGGACCGAAGAAGGCGAGGAGGGTGACGGCGCGCTTGCGGTGTTTCTCCACCTTCGACCAGAAGGCCGCAGCCCGCATCGAATCCGAGTTGCGGAAGGCGAACAGGTTGGCGCCGGAATATTGCCCGTCGGCGAACTTGAGCCAGGTTCGGCGCGTGTCCGGGTAGGACCGCTCCACCGCATCCCTCCGGACGACTCCGAAAGCGGCGTCGGCATCGCCCGCTCCGGATATGAACGCTTCGACCATTTCCGGGCTCAGAAGGACGTGATCCGCCGTCGTCACCAGCAATGGGAAGGGCGCCGGATCGGACCCGGCGACGGCCATGATGCTTGCCGATATGCCGTCCCCAGCGACCGCGGCGCAGATCTGTGGCTCGCGGGCCATCCACCCGAGAGGCCCGGTCAGCAGGCTCTCCGGCCGCTGCGCCAGGACCACGACCCGCCCGACGGAGGGGCAGTCCAGAAGGGTTCTCGCGACGCGCCCCAGCATCGGCTCGCCCGCGACCGGGATCAGCACCTTCGTGGGAAGGCCGTGCATGGCCGCGAAGCGGTCGGGTCCGGGGCGTCGTCCGGCCAGGATGACGGCCGTCCATGCCGGAATCCCTCGCGGACAATCGGCTCCGCCCCGGGCCATCAGCAAACCGCCTCGAAGATATATTCCGGAAGCGAGCCGCCGCGTATCGAGTCCTGCACCGGAGGCCGGAAGCGCTGCGACCGAAGCACGGTGCCGCCGCCGCCAAGCTCCCGCGATTCCAGGGTCGAGACGATACGAGCCCGGCAATCGTAGACGGCGAGCTGCTCGACCGCCTCGGCTGCTTCCGCCTTTGCCCTCGCACGGCCCAAAGTGAAGCGCTGCCGCAAGGCGACTCGCTCTCCCGTCTCGGCGATCGAGTTGCGGTTCACGAAGGCGCGGGTGCCGTCGGTCGCGACCCCGATCTCCACCCATTCCGGGAGTGCCGCCGCCTGCTTTCCTCGCGAAGGCAGAAGCTCGCTCGCCAGGAGGCTGGTCAGCGCCGCGCCGGCGGCTACGAGCAAGGCGAGCCGGACCTTCTTGTTGCGGCGGATGATCACGGACCCTGGACCTTTCTCGGCAAAGGCATCCTAAGCCGCTTCCAGGCTTCTGCGTTACCATGGCTTTCCTATTCGGGCTCCGGCTGCGCCGCCGGGGACGGCCATATAAAAGCCGTGGTCACGCCCCTGCGCGGCTTCAGGCATAGCAAGCGGGAAGCGACCTTCGAGCGCAGGCGCTTCGCCCCGGCGATGGGAGCGACACGCGCCCCCGTCGTTCCCATCGCCCTAGGTTGTGTGGACACTTAGCGTAGCCAGAGGATGGTTGCGGCGAGCGTGACGACGGCGAGGTAGTTGCGCGCGGTCTTTTCAAAGCGGGTGGCGACGCGCCGGAACTGC
>DATHBY010000198.1:0-1832 GCA_035295885.1 Allosphingosinicella sp. | reverse complement strand
GCCTGCGCGCCCATATCGTCGAAGCGGCCGAGCAATGCGAGCGGACGGCGCTCACCGAACTGGCCGAGCCGCAGAAGCTCGACGCCATTCTCGCCGCCTGGCCTGAGGAGCGCACCTTGTTCTTCGCCGACGAAGCGGGGGGCGACCCGCTGACCGCGGCCCCGGGCGCCGCCGCCATCCTCATCGGTCCCGAAGGCGGCTTCACGGACGAGGAGCGGGCGGCGATCCGAGCCTTGCCCCAGGCTCGTCCGGTCAGCCTCGGCCCGCGCATCCTTCGCGCCGATACCGCCGCTCTGGCGGCGGTCGCGCTGTGGATGGGCGCGGCGGGCGACTGGAGCCGAAAGGTAGCACGTTGAAACCGGCTGGCGACGCCCGCCGCCGCCCGCTAGATGGGCGGCGATGACGACCCGGACCGAGACTGCCCGAGTGGACCCGCCGATCGAGAGCCGGGACGATCTGCTTGCGCCGTTCGTGCGGGGCGAGAAGCCGGAAGCGGCCTGGCGGATCGGCACCGAGCACGAGAAGTTCGTCTATCGCCGCGCCGACCATCGCGCACCCTCCTACGAGGAGCCCGGCGGAATCCGCGACCTGCTCTGCGCACTCACCGAATATGGCTGGCAGCCGGTCGAGGAGGGGGGCAAGGTCATCGCGCTCTCGGGCAAGGACGGCAATGTCAGCCTCGAGCCGGCCGGACAGCTCGAGCTCTCCGGAGCGGCGCTTGAGAATCTCCATCAGACCTGCGCCGAGGCCGGCCGCCATCTCGATCAGGTCAAGAAGGTGGGCGACAAGCTGGGCCTGGGCTTCCTCGGCCTCGGCATGTGGCCCGACAAGGCCCGCGACGATCTGCCGCGAATGCCCAAGGGCCGCTACGGGATCATGCTCCGGCACATGCCGCGCGTCGGCAAGCTCGGCCTCGACATGATGTTGAGGACCTGCACCATACAGGTCAATCTGGACTATGGCTCGGAAGCCGACATGGCGCAGAAGTTCAGGGTCGGCCTTGCCCTGCAGCCGCTCGCCACCGCCCTCTTCGCCAACTCCCCCTTCACCGAAGGCCGGCCCAACGGCTTCCTCTCCTTCCGGAGCCACATCTGGTCCGATACGGACGGCGCGCGCACCGGCATGCTCCCCTTCGTCTTCGAGGACGGTTTCGGCTACGATCGCTATGTCGACTACGCCCTCGATGTGCCCATGTACTTCGTCTATCGAGAAGGTCGGTATATTGACGCCGCCGGCCTCTCCTTCCGCGACTTCCTGAACGGCGAGCTTCCGGTCCTGCCGGGCGAGAAGCCCCGCCTTTCCGACTGGACGGACCACCTTTCCACCGCCTTCCCCGAGGTGCGCCTCAAGAGCTTCCTGGAGATGCGGGGCGCCGACGGCGGCCCCTGGAGCAAGATCTGCGCCCTGCCCGCGCTCTGGGTTGGCCTGCTCTACGATCAGTCCGCGCTGGATGCCGCCTGGGACGAGGTCAAGGCCTGGCCGCTGGAGGAGCGTCAGCGCCTGCGCGACGAGGTGCCCAAGTCGGGCCTCAATGCCCGCACCCCCTCGGGCGAGCCGTTGCGCGACCTCGCCGGCCGGGTGCTCGCCATCGCCGAGGCCGGCCTCAACGCCCGAGCCCGGCTCAACGGCGCCGGCGACAACGAAAGCGGCTTCCTCGACCCGCTCCGCGAGATCGTCGCTCGGGGCACGACCCCCGCCGAAATGCTGCTCGAACATTATCACGGCCGCTGGAAGGGAGACGTCCGCCGAATCTACGGCGAGATGAGCTTCTAGAGTTTGTCCTATTGTGACGGAAGCGAGGCGTTCGTCATGCCGGACTTGATCCGGCATCC
>DATHBY010000197.1:0-4051 GCA_035295885.1 Allosphingosinicella sp. | reverse complement strand
GGGCGCCCGTCCGGCCGCGGCGGCGGCGGTGGCGAGCAGGGCGATTGCGAACAAGGGGGCGGTGCGACGCATGCGCGACTCTCCTGAGTTTATCGGGCTTCGATGACGTTTCGCGCACCTTCCGTCCAGCCAACATCGTCGGCCTTGTGAGAGGAATTGGTAGCGCATGTCGCAAGCTCCCTCTCCCCTGTGGGGAGAGGGCAGGGTGAGGGGTTCGGCTTTCGATGGGGAACCTCCTGCTCGGAGCCCCCTCACCCCAACCCTCTCCCCACAGGGGAGAGGGAGCTTGTCATGAGCCCGCGGGAAGAGGGAAAAACCCCATCCCTTCCCAGCCGCCTCAAAAATGCTAAGGCCGCGCCGGTGAGCAAGGGCCCGCAAAGGATCAGAGGCACCCAGGACATCTGGGGCGAGGACGCCGACCGCTTCCAGGCGGTGGTCGCGGCGTTCGAGCGCGTTCGTCGGCTCTACGGCTTTCGGCGGGTCGAGATGCCCGTGTTCGAGGCGACCGAGGTCTTCGCCCGCTCGATTGGCGAGACCACCGACATCGTCTCCAAGGAGATGTACACGTTCGAGGACAAAGGCGGCGACAGCCTGACGCTGCGTCCCGAGTTCACCGCCGGCATCTGCCGCGCCTATCTCTCCGAGGGCTGGCAGCAGCACGCTCCGATCAAGCTCGCCACCCACGGTCCCGCCTTCCGCTTCGAGCGGCCGCAAAAGGGACGCTACCGCCAGTTCCACCAGCTCGACGCCGAAATCATCGGCGCCGGCGAGTCCGCCGCGGATGTCGAGATCATCGCCCTGGGCGCCCAGCTCCTCGCCGAGCTCGGCATCGGCGAGCGCGTCGACCTCAAGCTCAACACGCTCGGCGACCCGGTGACACGGGATAAGTGGCGCAACGCGCTGGTCGAATATTTCCGCGACCACCGGAACGATCTGTCGGCCGAGAGCCGGCTGAGGCTGGAGAAGAACCCGCTTCGAATCCTCGACAGCAAGGAGCATCAGGACTGGCCGATCGTCGACTCTTCCCCAGTGGTCGACGATTATCTGACGCCTGAGGCTGCCGACTATTTCGCGAGCGTGACCGCCGGACTGGACGCCGCAGGCATCCTCTGGACCCGTGACCCGCGGCTGGTGCGCGGCCTCGATTATTACCGCCACACCGCCTTCGAGTTCGTCACCGAGGATCTGGGCGCTCAGAACGCGGTGCTCGCCGGCGGGCGCTACGACGGCCTCATCGAGAGCCTGGGCGGTCCGCACACCCCCGCGGTCGGCTGGGCGGCGGGGATCGAGCGGCTCGGGATGCTGGTCGACCTTCCGGAAGGCGGCGCAGCGGCGATTGCGGTCGTCCCCGACCGCCCGGAACTCGAGGCGGAAGCTTTCGCGCTCGCCACGCGGCTTCGCCGGAGCGGTGTTTCGACGGATTTGTCGTTTCGCGGAAACGCCAAGAAGCGCATCGAGAATGCGCGCAAGAGGAACGTGTCGGCTGTCCTCATCCTGAGGGATGAATCGCAGCGGCCGCGTCTCCACCTGACTGATTATTCGGGCGACGATGACCACCGGCTGGCGCTTGCCGCCGAGATTCAGGGTGCCGTCAGGGGCCTTTACGAAGGCATTTCAGGCGGCGGTCCGAAATGACCTCCATCTCGGCCGAGCGGATCGCGGCGATCGAGGCGCGCCGGGAGGAGCTGCAGAACGCCATGTCCTCGCCTCTGCTCGCTCCGGACGAGTTCGTCCGCCTCTCCAAGGATTATGCGGAGATCGAGCCGGTCGCCGTCGCCGCCCGCGAGGTCCGGCGAATTCGGGCGGAGATCGAGCTTCTCACCGAGATGCTTGCGGATCCGAACGAGGAAATCCGCCAGATGGCCTCCGAGGAGATGGCCGAGCTGCACGCGCAATTGCCCGAGGCGGAGCGGGCTCTGGCTCTGAAGCTTCTGCCGAGCGACGCCGCCGATCAGCGTCCCGCGATGCTCGAGATCCGGGCCGGCACCGGCGGCGACGAGGCGGCGCTCTTCGCCGGCGACCTCTTCCGGATGTACCAGCGCTACGCGGAGAATCAGGGCTGGAAGGTCGAGCTGATCTCGGCCAGCTCGGCCGAGGTCGGCGGCTACAAGGAAGTCGTCGCGTCGGTTCGCGGCCAGGGGGTGTTCGCGAAGCTCAAATATGAAAGCGGGGTCCACCGCGTCCAGCGCGTTCCGGTGACTGAGAGCGGGGGGCGGATCCATACCTCGGCGGCGACGGTGGCGGTGCTTCCGGAAGCGGAGGAGGTCGACGTCCAGATCAACGATTCCGATCTGCGCATCGACGTCTACCGCTCGTCGGGTCCGGGCGGGCAGTCGGTCAACACCACCGACAGCGCGGTCAGGATCACCCACCTTCCCACCGGCCTGGTCGTCATCCAGCAGGACGAGAAGTCGCAGCACAAGAACAAGGCCAAGGCGATGAAGGTGCTCCGGACCCGCCTCTACGAGCAGGAGCGCGAGCGCCTCGCCTCGGAGCGCGCCGGAGCTCGCAAGTCGATGGTCGGCTCGGGCGACCGCTCGGAGCGCATCCGCACCTACAACTACCCGCAGGGGCGGGTCACCGACCACCGGATCAACCTGACCCTGCACCGGCTGCCGGAAATATTGGAAGGCCAGCTCGACGAACTGATCGGCGCCCTGATCTCGGAGGACGAGGCCGACCGCCTGGCGAGCCTGGATGAGGCGTAGGGAAAAATCCTCCCCGCGATTTCGCGGGGAGGGTGACCGCGCGAAGCGCGGTGCAGGGGGTCTGCGGAGTCGGGAAGACCCCTCCACCAGGCTTCGCCTGGTCCCCCTCCCCTGCAAATGCAGGGGAGGATTAAAGCAAGCCCGGTCGACCTGATGTCGGTTTCGCTTGGACATGCTCTTGCCGATGGCGCCGCTCGTCTTGCCCCGCACAGCGACACTCCACGTCTCGATGCCGAATTGCTGATGGCGCATGCTTTGGGCATCGAGCGGGAGGCGATGCTGCTCGGCGAGTTGGGCCGCGAGGCGCCGGCTGATTTCGAGAGCCTCGTCGCCCGCCGCGAGGCGGGGGAGCCTGTCGCCTACATCACCGGCCGCCGCGCCTTCTGGACGATCGAGCTCGAGGTCGGCCCCGGAGTTCTCGTTCCCCGTCCCGACAGCGAGAGCCTGATCGAAGCCGCGGTGGAGCATTTCGGCGGAAGCGCGCCCGAGCGGATCCTCGACCTCGGCACCGGCCCCGGCACCTTGCTGCTCGCCGCCCTCGATCAGTGGCCGGAGGCGACCGGTCTCGGCATCGACGCTTCGGAGGACGCACTCCGCTACGCTCGCCGCAACGCCGAGCGGCTCGGCCTGGCCACGCGCGCCGAGTTCCGGCCGGGCGATTGGGCGCGGGGGGTCGAGGAGCGGTTCGATCTCATCCTTTGCAACCCGCCTTATGTCGAAAGCGGCGCCGAGCTTCCCCGCGACGTCGTCGAGTGGGAGCCGGCCGAGGCCCTGTTCGCCGCGGCGGACGGCCTGTCCGAATATCGCCGCCTCGCGCCCGATCTCCCCCGGCTGCTCGCGCCGGGCGGCCTCGCCTGTCTCGAACTGGGAGCGGGGCAGCGCGATGCGGTGGCGGCTTTGTTCGAAGCGGCCTCGTTCACCATATCGTCACGCAGGGACCTTAAGGAGGTGGAGCGTTGCCTGCTGCTAAGTCGCTAATCCAGGTCATCATATTTCCGCTTGGATTTCGTTGCGGTCATAGCTACATAGGGGTTCAGGGACGGGGCTCTTCACAGCGAAGCATGCGTGAGGCCAGCCGTCGCCGACCCCCGATTGCTTAGACGTCTCAGGACGATCGCAGCGTGAGGTGGCGGAGGCCGCATGTGCGGCCCTGCCCGGGAGTCGCGCAGAATAAGCGGCCGGGAGGGGCCCGGCTGTCACAGTGGCGTGAATAGGACCACGAGGACGAGGACCTACATTTGATAAACAATCGTCAGAACGGCCGCCGTCGCGGCCGCGGTGGCGGCGGACCGCGTTCGCCGAACCAGTCGCCCAACGTGGGCAATCGCCAGGACAACCGCTCG
>DATHBY010000196.1:0-4224 GCA_035295885.1 Allosphingosinicella sp. | reverse complement strand
ATGAACGCAAATGGCGGGGCATCCCGGTTCAACGTCGAGCGCCGCGGCGCCAACCTCAGGTTCGCGGTTCGCTACGACGGCGGGGAGATCGTCCACGAAGCTACGCTTCTGCGCTCGCCGGACCGGATCCGGATCCCGTGGCGGGGCGTCGACCGCCCGCTGGAACTGACCCGGCGGTCTCCAGCCCAAGCCGCCGCTTTCTTTCCCCGTCCGCCCGGCGAGCGCGCTTATTCCTACCGGCGTCCTCCCGAGACCGGGGACGGATGGCGGACGGAGCGAGCGAGTGGTGTCGGCTTCGACGAACCGGCTCTCGCCCGGATCGTGCAGGACATCGCCGGGTCCGATCCGGCCGCCCGGCCGCCCAGGCTGATCCATTCCATCCTCGTCGCCCGGCGCGGCAGGCTGGTGCTCGAGGAATATTTCTTCGGCTACGGCCGCGACACGCCGCACGATATCCGATCCGCGGGCAAGACCTTCTCCTCGGTCCTCCTCGGAGCGGCGATGATGAAGGGCGTACGCATCGGCCCCGACAGCCGAATCGTCGATCTGATGCGCTCACGCGGGCCGTTCGCCAATCCGGATCCGCGCAAAGACCGGATCACCCTGGCGCATCTGATGACCCACAGCGCCGGCCTCGCCTGCAACGATTATGACGAGGCCTCGCCCGGCAACGAAGGAACGATGAGCCGGCAGGACGCTCAGCCCGACTGGTGGAAATACACTCTGGACCTCCCAATGGCCCATGAGCCGGGCAGCCGCTACGCCTATTGCTCGGCCAACACCAACCTGGTCGGCGGGGGCCTGAGCGAGGCGACAGGCACATGGCTTCCCGAGCTGTTCGACAAGGCGGTTGCACGCCCGCTGCAGTTCGGCCGCTATCACTGGAACCTCGCCGCCAATGGCGAGGGCTATCTGGGCGGCGGCGCCTTCATTCGCCCGCGCGACCTCCTCAAGCTCGGCCAAGCTTACCTCGCCGGCGGAGTTTGGAACGGCCGCCGGATCGTCAGCCCGGACTGGGTAGTTCGATCGACCCGGCCAATGATCGCAATCACCCCCGCGACCACCGGTCTCACCGCCGAGGAGTTCGGCAATTCCTATGGCGGGGGCGAGGACGCGTTGGCCTGGCACCTCAACCCCCTCACCTCGGGCGGCAAGGCCTATCGCAGCTATGAGGCCAATGGGAATGGCGGGCAGATATTGCTGGTCGTCCCGGAGCTCGATCTAGCCGTCGTCTTCACCGGCGGCAATTACTTGCAGGGCGGTGTTTGGGGACGCTGGCGCCAGGAGATCGTCGGCGACCGCATCATCCCCGCCATCCTGCACTGAAGCCTCCGGGCTGGCGGTGGAGCGCCTTCCCGCGCTAGGGCGTATCCTATGACCAAGCGCCGCACCCTCTACCCGCCGATCGAGCCCTATGAGAGCAGCCGCCTCGACGTCGGCGACGGCCACAGCCTTTACTGGGAGCGGTGCGGCACCCCGGGCGCAAAGCCGGTGGTGTTCCTCCACGGCGGCCCCGGCGCCGGCTGCAGCCCCGATCATCGCCGCCAGTTCGACCCGGCCCGCTACGACATCCTCCTCTTCGACCAGCGCGGCTGCGGCCGCTCAACCCCGCACGCCTCGCTCGAGGCCAATACGACCTGGCATCTCGTCGACGATATCGAGCGGCTGCGCGAGCAGGCCGGCCACGAGCGCTGGATGGTGTTCGGCGGCTCCTGGGGCTCGACCCTCGCGCTCGCTTACGCCCAGACCCATCCGGAGCGGGTCACCGAGCTGGTGCTTCGCGGCATCTTCACCTTCCGCCAGACAGAGCTCGACTGGCTCTACCGTTACGGCGCTTCCGAAGTCTATCCGGACAAATGGCGGGACTTCCTGGCGCCGATTCCGGAGGCGGAGCGAAGCGACCTGGTGACCGCTTACCAGCGCCGCCTCACCGATCCCGACCCCGCCACCCGGCTCGCCGCCGCCAAGGCGTGGAGCCAGTGGGAGGCGGAGACCGTCACCCTCCTCCCAAGCCCGGCGACGATCGCCCAGCACACCAGCGACGACTTCGCAGTCGCCATCGCCCGCATCGAGAACCATTATATGGCCAATCGCGGCTGGCTCGAGGAAGGCCAGCTGATCGCCAATGCCGGCCGTCTGAAGGACATTCCCGGGATCATCGTCCAGGGCCGCTACGACATGTGCACCCCGCCCGCGGCGGCCTGGGACCTGCACGAGGCCTGGCCGGAGGCGAGGCTCGAGATCGTCCACGGCGGGCATCTGTTCAACGAGCCGGAAGTGCTGGACGGGCTGATCCGGGCGAGCGACGAATTCGCCGGCCGATAATCCTCCCCACGCCTAGCGTGGGGAGGGAACCAGGCGAAGCCTGGTGGAGGGGTAGCTGGCGTGTCGGCAGCGGATCGCACGCGAACCTCAAGCGCCTACGCCATTACCCCTCCACCACCCTTCGGGTGGTCCCCCTCCCCATCTCCCGATGGGGAGGATGATTATTCCCCCGGCCGGTACACCCTCTGCGTGTGCCCTTTGAGCTGCTCGGGATGGAAATAGACCTCGCGCAGGTCGCCCTTCGCGTAGCGTTTGGCCTGGTCGTTGAAATGGGGCGAGGCCGGGTGCCCGCTCTCGCCTCCCGCCGTCACCGCCAGCGCCCTGACCTTCGGCCCGAACTCCACCACCGCGACGAAGCTGTTGCCGCTCGTCCCGTACCAGCGCTTCGAGCCGTCGCGGGGCGCGGCTCCGAACGAGGCCAGTGAGCCCCAACGACCGGAGGTGAAGCCGACCGGGATACTCGGCGCGGCGTCGGAGAAGGGATGGTCGATGTCGCCGGTCAGGCGCTGGAAGCGGTTGACCTCGCCCCAGGCGAGGTTCCAGCGCCCGAAGTCGCGAACCAGCCGGTCCATCGCCTGCTCCAGCGCCTCGAGCTTTCGCCGGGCCGGAAGCCTGCCCAGGCTCGACACCGTTTCGCCGAGCGGCCGCCCCGCCTTGCGCGCCTCCTCGTAGAGCGGCTCGGCCCAGAACATCGCCAGCGTCGTCGCCACCGATTCCTCGCCCCAGCGATAGTCCCAGCCCCTCAGCAGATCGATCGGGCGCCCCAGCTTCGCCTTGAGGCGGCTGTCGCCCTTCAGCGAGTCCCACGCCTCGACCAGGCCGGGGATCAGCTCGGCGAAGGCCGGCTGATAGGGGTCGTAAGCGGCATCGCGAAGGCCCTCCAGCGTCAGCCGCTTCTTCTCCCGGAGAAGCCGAACCGCCGCCAGCCCGCGATGATTCTCGCCGAACGTGTCCATGTAGCGCGGGAAATCGCGCTGCTTCGGGCTGTTCGGACCGGCCGCCGAATAGGGCCAGTTGTTGGTGTTCTGGATCCAGCCGTTCGGCGGGTTCAGAACCCGCGGCGCGTCCGACAGGGCGTGGAGGCCGCGCCAGTCGGTGCGCGGATCGCTGCCGTCCACCGGCTTCGTATAGTCGAAGCGGTCGTCGCGCGCGGGGATGAAATGGGGGTGGTGGTAGGCGATGTTTCCCTCGGCATCGGCGAAGATCGTGTTGTTGGAGCTATTCGCCTTCAGCTCCGCCACCTTGAGGAAGGACTCGTGGCCGCGCACCTTCGTCCGGAGGAAAGATTGCTGAAGCGCCTCGACCGGCTTGTGCATCATCGCGAAGGCGACCCATTTGCCGTCCCGCTCGCGGACGATCGGGCCGTGATGAGTCCGGTAGGTCTCGAAGCTTCGGCTGGCCATGCTGCCGTCGGCCGCGCGATAGGGCACCGTCACCGTCCTGGTGACCACCGGCCGAAGCTCGTTGCCGTAGCGGTAGAAAAGCGCCCCCGCCTTCTGCTCGACCGTCTCGAGGAACTCGTCGACCACGTCGACCCCGCTCGACGTGTGCATCCAGCCGGCACGCTCGTTGAAGCCCTGATAGATGAAGAACTGGCCCCAGGTCGCCGCGCCATAGGCGTTGAGGCCCTCGTCGCTCGCCACCTGCAGCTCGGAGCGGAAGAAGAAGCTTGTATGCGGGTTGATGAGCAGCAGCGCCTTGCCGGCGGCGCTGTTCGCCGGAGCGATGGCGAAGCCGTTCGAGCCCCGCGGCTCCGGGTCCCCCGGCGCCGCCGAAGCAAGCGCCTCGCCTCGCTTCGAGTAGAAGGCTTCGAGCCCGGCGAGGTCGATCCGCTCGATATCGCCGCCGATCGAGCCCTCGGTGAAGGAAAGCGCCATCCAGGGCTCGAAGCGGGTAATG
>DATHBY010000195.1:0-5903 GCA_035295885.1 Allosphingosinicella sp. | reverse complement strand
CAGGTTCTTGGGCAAATAGCTGCTGCACAAGATGTGGTCGATGGGAGCTTCGGGGTCGATCGCTCGCAGCTTCGCCACCTGTTCCCCTATCAACCGTCCGAGTTCCTCGATTCGCTCGAACAGCGGGGCGTCGAAATCCAGGAAGGGCGATTTGAAGCGCCAATCCACCAGACCGAGCACGTCGGCCGCGGGGGCGATGGCGCTGGTCCGTACCGCAGGAGCCTCGATGTGGATCGTGGCTTCAGGAGGCAGCTTCTGGGTCACGGGACCGCCCACTCGATACGCCTGTCTCCAAGCGCGGAAAGGAGGGGAGAGGTATCGATGAAATGAAGGAATGCTTCGGTTCCCGAGTCCCCTAGAAGCGTCAGCGAGAGCCGGTTTCCCCCGGGTTCGACGCTATCGGTGAGAAGCTCCTGCCACACGACCAGCGTGCAATCGTCTTCGTTTGCGGCGAGACTGGGAAGGAAGAGCCACGGATCGTGGCTGAGCAGGACGTCGGGGTGCAGCAGCCGTCGGGGAAGCTGGGTCTTGTAATCGGGTGCACCGAGTCGAACGAGCGAAAGCGTCAGCTGCGGCACCGCTTGCGTGACTCCGCTGATCAGGTCGGCAAGGAAGCGATAGCGCTGGCTCGGCGACAGCAGCACCGGAGTGGTCTGCTGCTGGAAATCCAGCACGTGGCGGAATTCGGACGGCTTGTGAAGCGGCAGGACGCTCATCTCCGCCTCGTACAGGGTTCCGCAATAGGGGGAGCGGGAGAACCGCCCGCTGAAGGTGAGCGACGCCGGACCGGAAGGTCGCTGGCCGACGGGGAGGGGCTGGAGCGCGTTCATGATTACGACACCACGTAGCGAGCGGCAGGCCTGAGATTCAGGAAGCCGGTCGGTGAATAGGTGTGATAGGCGCCGCAATTCTCGAACAGGACGATGTCGCCCGGCTGCGGCTCCCCCTCGCTGCAGTCGAGCTCGCCGATCACGTCGGCGCGGCTGCAACTGTTGCCGACCAGCTCGAGCATCGATGGGTCATCCGCGTTATTGGCTCGACGCTCCAGCAGAATGCCACGCTTTGGACGCTTCATCAGGGACTCCGTCTGTGCGAGCAGGAAGCATTGCGCGAGACCGCCGTCGCAGACGCCGATACGCCGGCCCGCAATCGATTTTATGGTGACGAGCCGGACCGCGAAGACTCCTGCCGCAGCGAACAGGGCTCGCCCTGCCTCATGCATGATCGAAAGATGCGGCGGCAGTTCCCCGAGCTTGGCCCGATATTGCGCGAACGGCAGGTCAGCCTGTTCCCAGTCTGCAGGCAAGCCGCCGCCGAGATTGAGCAGCTCCAGCCTGGCGCCGGTTGAGGCTTCGACCTCGGCGACCAGCGCTCCGATCGCCCCCGCGATCGGCAGCGCCAGGTCGGCGAAGCTGTTCGAGCCGCCGAACACGCTCAGGCCCGAAAGCTTGTATCCTGCCTGGACGAGCCGGCGGGCGCTGTCGATCAGCGTTCGGCCGTCCATTCCGAACTGATCCCGATAGCGAGCTCCGAGCTTGCCGCCGACGAGTTCGCCGGCATTGGCCCGCAGCATCAGGCGGGCTCGGGCCGGATCCGCCGTGAAGCGCGCCGCGTAGGTGTCCACGAGCTCCGGGTTGTCGAGGATGATCGTCGACCGCGACGCGTGGGCCGCCGCCATCAGCTCAGGATCGAGGGCGGGGGTGTTGACGAAGCGCGGCGCCGAGAGCCGGCCGATCACCAGATTGAGCTCGCCGATGCTCGCGACTTCCACCCCATCGGTGAACGCATGCGTGCAGCGTACGAAGACATCGACCAGAGGGTTGGCCTTGATGGACACGATGACACCGCCGCCAAGGGCCCGTTTCAGCGCATCGAGACGGGTCTGGACCACCTCCGGATCGAACACGAAGGAAGGTGTCTTGATGTCGGCGGGCAGGCGGCTGAGCGCAAACCTGACGGGGAGCGTGTCGGTGTCCATACGGACCTCGCGAAAAAAAGTGGTTGCTGGGAGCGGGCCTAGGCCGGCTCCATCTCGCTCATCTGCTTGTCGAGATCGCGGAGCGTCGTGAACTCCGTGATTTCGAGCCGCTCGGGATCGAGGTTGATCCCGTAAAGCTGGTCACAGACCAGGACGAGCTCCACCAGCCTCAGCGAGTCCACCCCTAGCTCATTCAGGCCGACGTCCGGGTCGACGCTGTCGAGTTCGGCGATTTTTGCGACTTCGCGAACGAGTAGCGTAAGTGTCGATGCGTGTTCCATGATGATGTTCCCCCCTTCATCCCCGTTGAAATAGTGTTCGCACGATCAGTCAGTGTCAACTGTACTCCCTAGAAAAAATCCCGCTACGGAACCGCGTTCGATATGCGCACCTGCGCCCTCCCAAGCGCCTCCGAGTTGCGACGTCAGTTAGTGTACCAAACTTTCAATCAAGCCATTCCTCCCCAAATGACGGCGCCACACCTGGCTACCATTTCGGAAATCAGGATCCCTCGTGAGAATGTTGTGCAGCTTCGGAAGGTTATAGAGCGGAACCATTGGAAACAGATGGTGGGCAATATGATAATTGATATTGAGCAGCTCGATCGCGAGCCGTTCGATCCAGTTGCCGTCTACATGGCGGGTCTGGCCGAGTTCGCCATCGCTCTTGTCCAGATCATGCTCTGCGATCACGCGGATGCGCGTGAATGCGAGGTTCAGCGCGAGCATCGGCACGATCCCCAGCAGCAGGAACTGCGGCCACAGGCCCGATGCGACGGCCCCCATCAGGACGGCCGCCCAGAAGAAGGTGAATCGGCGGCGATCCTTGGCGGTGAGGAATTTCTCCGGACCGCGAAAAATGAACGCCCAGCCCGTCCACGCACGCAGAATCGGCCACCAAGTCCTGAAGTTGAGGCCGAGGACATCTTTCACCAGAAGCCTGGCGAGGCGCTCCCGCTTCATCGGGAAATGATAGCCCTCGTCCTGGGACAGACGCGCCCAATAGGGGTCGAGCGGCTTGTTGGTGAAGGCGTGATGAGGCAGGTGGCCGCGGCGGTAGCTTGCAGTCACCATCCCGATCGGGAAGGCGCAGAAGAAATCGCTCACGCCGTCGTTGAATTGCTTCGTGTTGAGCCGCCGGAAATGGGTCGCGTCGTGCATGATGACGCCCAGGGCATGCTGCTTGCACGCCATCACGAAGGCACCCGCTGCGAACACGAACAGCAATCCCAGCGCCGACGCAGCGGCGAGCTGCAAGTCGGCCCTCTGCAGGGCGAACGGAAGCAGCCGGTCCGCGGCAACCGTACAGGAGACGAATGTTGCTACGATGACGAGCGACTGGCGCAGGATCGTCCACGTCACTGCGGGGGGCGAGATCGTGCTGCAGGCTGCTGCCTCATCCCGATACGGCCGGCGGCAATTGCGCTTCCCGCCGTTGGTCCCGGCCTCCGGGGCGCGGTCTCCAGCAAGGGTCGAGCGGGAGACGTCGGCGGCGCCGGACGCGGGCTGCGGTCCGGCCACCGGAGCCGGCCTGGCCGCTCTCATCTGAGGGCTGACGAGCAGGTTCTTCACGAATGCGCGCATGGATCGTCTCCTCTGCCCACGGCGAGCACTGCGTTGTGGCCTCCAAAGGCAAATGAGTTGGAAATCGCGGTGTCCATGCGGTGCGACCGGGCCTGGTTGGGAACGTAATCAAGGTCGCACTCGGGATCCGCCTCTTCGAAGTTGAGTGTCGGCGGCAAGAAGTCGTCGCGCATCGCCATGATCGTGGCCATCAGCTCGAGTCCGCCGGCGGCGCCGAGCGCATGTCCGTGCGCGGCCTTGGTCGACGAGACGGCGACTCGGGACGAATGGTCGCCGAACGCAAGACGAATGGCGTTCGTCTCGCTGATGTCGTTGGCGAAGGTGCCGGTGCCATGGGCGTTGATGTAATCGACCTGGCCCGGGCCGATGCCGGCATCGCGCATGCAAGTCATCATCGCCTCGGCCGCACCGGCGGGAGTCGGCGCCGCGATGCTTCCGGCGTCCGAGGTGGCTCCGAAGCCGATAATCCGGGCATGGATCCTGGCCCCTCGCGCTCGGGCCTTGTCGAGCGGCTCAAGCACGAACACCGCGCCGCCCTCCCCGAGGGTGATTCCACGCCTGCCCCGACTGAAGGGACGACACCGGTCGGGCGCCATGATGCGCATTGCCTCCCAGCACTTGATCGCGCCGTAGCTCAGGCTCGCATCGGCTCCACCGGTGATGGCCGCCGAAACGGTGCCGTTGCGGACCATGGAATAAGCGAGGCCGATCGCGTGGGCGGCGGAGGCGCAGGCGCTTGCGATGCAGAAGGAGGGACCCGTGATGCCGTGTCTGATGCTGACATTCCCGGCCGGCGCGTTCACCATCCAGCGCGGGATTGTGGCCGGCGGCACACGGAGATTGTCGCGGTAGAGACGGGCGTAAGCCTCGTCGACAGTGGTCTGGCCGCCGGTGGTCGACCCCAGGATAACGGCGGTCCGGGCGGCAAGGGGCGCGTCGAATTGCAGGCCGGAATCGGCGACGGCGTCGCGGGCGGCGGCGACGGCGAACTGCGAAACCCGATCGAGGCCTCGCCATTCCTTGGCGTCGAGGTCCTCACCGAAGTCGATGATCCTGGCCGCAGGAACGTCGTGGAGATCGCCATAGGAATTGCCCAGCCGGCCAATCGCGCTCCTGCCCGCACGAAGAGCGGACGCGAACAGGTCGGTGGTGCATCCGAGCGGCGACACGATGCCGAGCCCCGTGATTGCGACTTCGCAGCCGGTCATGTCTGCGACTCGGATTCAGGGTGGAGCAGGCCGTTGAGGCTTGCGACGAGTGCATCGAATTGCGGGTCCGCAAAGATGGAAAAGTGGTCGCCCGGTATGATCCGGTCGAGCTCACCTGGTGTCGCGAGCAGCCGGTGGTTCTGGCTTCCGGGCTGCTGCACCCGGGCCCAGGTCACTTGCGAGATGATCTGGGCGATCGGGACCAGGCTGGGAGCGCCGCCATAATCGCCCAAGGCGCGATGGTTGGCCCGGTAGACCTTGTATATCCGCTCGATCTCGGCATAGTCGAGAGCGGCCGGCCCGAGAGCCTGGACCAGTTCAAGGCGCATTTCGAAGAAGTTGGGCCGGCGGCGCCGGAGCGGAAGGAGCGAATCGATAAGGACGACCTTGTGCACGGGAATCGCTGCCGCGGCCATCTGCCGGGCCAGCTCGAAGCCGAGCACGCCGCCGAACGACCAGCCGACCAGCGAAAAGCTGCGATAGTCGTCGAGCGGAAGGGTCGCGAGGCAATGGGCAGCGATCGCCTCCATGGACTTCAGCACCTTCTCGCCCGGCAGGAAGCCCGGAAGATTGCAGGTGAGCACGTCCGGCCCGGGAGGGAGGCGATCGACCAAATTACGGTAAAAGCCCGCGCTGCCGAAGATGGTGGGCATCATTACGATGGCGTCGCCCGACGATGCCCCGCCGCGGAGAAGCACCAGATTCCCGCGGCTGCGCTCCTGCTCGCCCGAGAGGGGGAAGGGGGTTTCGGCGATGTCTTCGAGCCGCGCCGCCAGGGCCGCGGGGGTGGAAGCTTCGAACACGGTGCGCAGCGGGATATTGACCGCGAGAACGTCCCTGATGCGCGCCGCCAGCCGGGTCGCCAGCAGCGAATGGCCGCCGAGGTCGAAGAAATTGTCGTGTCGGCCTACTCTGGCGACGCCCAGCAATTCCCCGAAGATGGCGGCGAGCTCCACCTCGTGCGGCGTCTCCGGCGCGGCGTAAATCTTGGCTGCATAGGCATCGCCCTCGGGCGCTGGAAGCGCCTTGCGGTCGAGCTTGCCGTTCGGCGTCAGCGGAAGCGCCTCCAGGCGCACATAGGCCGCAGGAACCATATAGTCCGGAAGAAGCCCCGACAGATGCTCGCGAAGCGAG
>DATHBY010000194.1:0-6919 GCA_035295885.1 Allosphingosinicella sp. | reverse complement strand
CCGGATCGAGGCGGGCCAGCCGTTGCTGTCGCTGTCCGATACGCAGGCGCTGTGGAGCGGCGATTCATCCCGGCCCGGCACCTTTTCCGAACGGTCCAGCCATTCGGCATGGGGACAGCGGCAGGCCGTGCGCCCGCAAATGAACGCGCGGCCTGCGCTGGACCCGAACGCGGCACGCAGCGACCTGTCGCGCTGAGGCCCTTACGGCGCGGTGATCAGCGCTGCTTGGCCGCCTCGGGCGCCACTTCGTTGAGCAGATTGCCGCGATTTTCGAAGATCACGGCGCCTTCATTCTCCATCGCCCGCTCGATGGCCCCGGCGTCGTTCTGCGCCTGCTGGTTGATCTGCTCGCCTTGCCGGACGATCTGCTCGGACACGCGCCGCGCCTCGTTGCGGTCGGGCCCGGCCGCCTCGCGCGTGTCACAGGCGGACAGGGGGAGCAGGAGCAAAAGGAGCGGGAGCTGCTTCACGCCGCGGAGCTTAACGGCGGAGCCGAAGGGAAGAAAGTGGGGAGCTTCTGTTGCTCGGTGCTCCCCGTACCGCCGGTATCCGCTTCTGTTGCCCGGTGCGGCCCGAACCGCGCTTTCGTCCTTGTAACTTAGTCCGTGAGGACCGGGTTACGCGGCAATCGCGAGCGCCTCGTTGTCGTTGGCACTTGTGGTTTTGAACGGTTTTACGGCGCATTCAGGCCGGGCAAAAACAGCGCTTTTCAACACACGTCGATCCTAGTTCGGCCCCATCAGCTGCCCTGCTTCGCCGAGGCCAAGCAGAGTAATTGGTGGAGCCGCCGGGTACCGCCCCCGGGTCCGCTGCGTCTATTGCACGCCGCAATTTATCGCCATAGCCGGGCAAGCCCGGCACCGACCCATATAGGGGATTCTCCCTGAATTTAAAGTGACCATGGCCGCACCCGTTGCGGGAGCGGAGCGAAGTCCCTACCTCCTTGCCCACAGATGAACGAGGGGCCCCCAATGAAGCGCACTTCCCTGATGACCGTCTTCCTGGCGCCGGTGGCGGCGGTTTCGCTCTCCGGCTGCGGAGTGAACTCGATCCCGACGGCCGAGGAGGCGGCCAAGGCCAAATGGGCCGACGTCCAAGCCGCCTATCAGCGCCGGGCCAATCTGATCCCGAACCTGGTCGCCACGGTGCGCGGCGCCGCCGCCTCCGAGGAGCGGATCCTGGTCGGAGTCACCGAGGCCCGCGCCAACGCGACCCGGATCACGGTCACGCCCGACCAGCTCACCGATCCGGCGGCGATGCAGCGTTTCGCCGAGGCGCAGAGCCGGCTGAGCGCCGCCATCATCCCGCTGCAGCGGCTTCAGGAAGCTTATCCGAACCTGCAGAGCCAGGGGAATTTCGCGACGCTGATGAGCCAGCTCGAGGGCACCGAGAACCGGATCAACATCGCCATCCGCGACTATAACGGCGCCGTCCAGAACTATAACACGACCATCCGCACCTTCCCGGCCGTGATCGGCGCCAAGGTGATCTACGGCGCCGAGCCGATGGCCACCTTCCAGGCGACCACTCCGAACGCGGACGTGGCGCCGACGGTGGATTTCGACACGAACACCAGCCGCTGACGGGGCCGGTGATCCGGAAACTCCTTCTCCTGCTGCTCCTCGCCGCCGCGCCCGCGGCGGCGCAGGACTTTCCGAAGCTGACCGGCCGTGTCGTCGACGCGGCGAACATCATTCCCCCCGCCGACGAAGCGGCGCTGACCCAGAAGCTGGAGGCGGTCGAGACGTCGAGCAGCCGTCAGTTGGTCGTCGCCACGATCCCCGACCTGCAGGGCTATCCGATCGAGGATTACGGCTACCAGCTCGGCCGCAATTGGGGGATCGGCCAGAAGGGGGCCAATAACGGCATCCTCCTCCTCGTCGCTCCAAACGAGCGCAAGGTCCGGATCGAGGTCGGTTACGGTCTCGAGCCGATCATGACCGACGCGCTGGCGAACCAGATCATCGCCACGCGGATCCTGCCCGAGTTCAAGCGGGACAATTATCCGGGCGGAATCAACGCCGGCGCCGACGCGATCATCGAGCAGCTGCAGGCGCCCCCGGAGCAGGCGGAGCAGAAGGCGCTCGCGGCCCAGCAGGCGCAAAGAGGCCGAGGCGACGGCGAGGATGGCTCGTTCTTCCCGCTCATCTTCTGGGGAATCGTCTTCATCTTCATCATTCTGCCGATGCTTCGCGGCGGCCGGCGCGGGCGGCGCCACCGGCGGCGCGGGGTCTGGGTGTGGGGGCCAGGCGTCGGCGGCGGCGGCTGGGGCGGCGGTTCGAGCGGCGGCGGCTTCGGAGGCTTCGGCGGCGGCGGCGGCTTCGGCGGCGGCGGCGGCTCGTTCGGCGGCGGCGGAGCGTCGGGAGGATGGTGATGCCGGTGTTCAGCGACTCGGACCATCTGCTCGTCACCGACGCGGTGGCCGCGGCGGAGCGCTCCAGCGACGGCGAGATCGTCACCATCGTCGCGCCCCGTTCGGACGCCTATCACGAAGTCGGGCTTCATTACGCGGTGCTGGCGATGCTTCTGGTGCCGACCGGGGCAGCGCTGGTGCCGCAGGGATGGATCGACTGGGGCCTCGGCCTCGTCTTCGGCTGGAACGCCTCGCTCAGCTTCCGGCTGCTGATGGCCTTGCTCGTGGTCGCGATGGCGATCGTCTTTCTCGTCGTCCGCCTCGCCTTCACCTCGATGAGGCTGCGCATGGCGCTGACCCCGGCGAGCACCAGGACCCGCCGGGTCCGCCGCCGGGCCGTCGAGCTGTTCCGGGCCGGCACGGAGCGGAGGACCAAGGGGCGCACAGGCATCCTCCTCTACCTCTCGCTGCTCGAGCACAGGGCCGAGATCGTCGCCGACGAAGCCATCCACGGCAAAGTCGAACCGGACGTGTGGGGAGAGGCGATGGCGGCCCTGGTCGAGGGCGTGAAGGCCGGCCGGCCGGGCCAGGGCATGGCGCTGGCGGTCGAGAAGATCGGCGAGGTGCTGGCCGAGTGCCTGCCGCCGACGCTCGACAATCCCAACGAGCTTCCCGACCGGCTGATCGAGCTGTGAAGGAGGAACCGGAGGTCGTCTGGAGCGGCCGCTTCATCGAGGCGAAGCGGCTGGGCAAATGGGAGTTCGTCTCCCGCACCCGGGGCGTCAGCGCGGCGGTGATCCTGGCCGTGGACGAGGGCCAAATCCTCCTCGTCGAGCAATATCGGGTGCCGATCGGCGCTCGCTGCATCGAGCTTCCGGCCGGGCTGGTCGGCGACGAGGTTGAAGGCGAGGCGGCCTCGGCGGCGGCGATCCGCGAGCTCGAGGAGGAGACCGGCTACCGGGCGGAGCGGATGGTCGATCTCGGCCGCTTCCACGCTTCGCCGGGAATGTCTTCGGAGGGCTTCACCCTGCTCCGCGCCGAAGGGCTGACCAGGATCGGCGAGGGCGGCGGGATTGCGGGCGAGGATATCGCCGTCCACCGGGTGAAGCTGGCGGATGTTCCCGCTTTCATTGCCGAGCGCCGCAAGGCGGGGGTCGCGGTCGACGCGAAGCTGCTCCTGCTGCTTGGGTCCGCGCTGCTGGGCTAGAATTCCTCCCCGCGAAATCGCCGGGAGGATTTCAGTTACCGGTTTCCCGGCCCCTTCTTCAGCCAGGGGGCCGAACGGGCGACGGATTCGACGGTGAACGCCTCCTCTTCTTCCTCATCCTCGAGGCTGTGGTGCCAGCTGCGGCCGCTCAGGCCGGCGCCGAGGCAGCGCTGCTCGTCGATCCGGTGTCCGTTGCCCTCGGCTCGGACCATGTGGATCCGGACGTCGCCGGCGGCCAGATCGTAGGGGCCTTCGACCGCGTCGAAGCCGCGGCCGCGGGCATCGCCCGCTCTTGTCGCCAGATAGGCCTTGCAGGCGGCGGCGTCGGCGAAGCTTTGCTGCGAGGCCTTGAACGGGGTCTCGCCGTCGAGGCCGCCGGCGGCGGCCGCCAGCAACAGGAGGCTCGGGATCATGGTGTCGTCCTGCCTCCCATTGAGATGCGATGCTCGAGCCGGTTGCCCCGGCAGGTGAATTCCTCCGTCTGGCTGCCCGGCATGATCTCGTCCGGCGGCCCTTCGGTCAGATCGAGCACCTCGTAATAGCCGAGCTGCTCATCGGCGTTCCGCTTGAGCGCGTGGACCCGGTTGCTCCGCCGCTGCTTCGCCGGCAAGGCGGCGAACCGGGCGAGCGCCGCCCCGTGCCGCCGCTGAAGAGCCTCCTCGCAGGCGGCACGGCTTTCGAAGCTCTCATATTTGGGATCGATCTCGATCGTGCTGCCCGCCCAGGCGGCTCCGCCCGCGCCGAGCAGGAGCAGGGCCGCCGCGGCCCTCACCGCAAGCCGATCATTTGAAATTGTCAGCATAGGCCTGGAGCTTGAGCTTGCGCTCCGCGGGCGGGACGAGGTGGCAGCTGATCCCGTTCTTCTCGGCATAGGCCTGAGCCGCCTCAAGAGTCGGGAAGGCGATCGTCACCTGCGCCTGGGTATCGCCGCCGCCGGACCAGCCGGTGAGCGGATCGGGAACGTGCGGGCGGTGCGATTCGAACTGCAGCACCCACTCCCCGGTGCGGGCGTTGCCGGACTGCATCGCATTCCTTGACCTCTGGAATATCCGCGCCGCCGACATCGAGTGGAGCTCCTTCTGCCGGCCTTTGGTGCCCGGCTTTTCCAGTTTAATCAACCGGGTGCGTGACCCATCTCCCGCTTTTCGCGGGAGAGGAGGGGCCCGCCGCGCAGCGGTGGGAGGTGAGGGTATGTACACCGGAGTCAGCAAGACCCTCACCTCCCAAGCCTTCGGCTTGGGCTCCCTCCTCTCCCGTAAGGACGGGAGAGGGGCCTTAAGGGCCCCTCGCCCTCGCCTTCTTCGTCCGCAGGGTCGGGTCCGCCGCGGCCGGATCGTCCGGCCAGGGGTGCCTGGGGTAGCGGCCGCGCATCTCCTTCGCCACCGCCGCCCAGCTGCCGCTCCAGAAGCCGGGCAGGTCGCGGGTGGTCTGGATCGGCCGCCCGGCCGGCGAGGTGAGGCTGAGCACGAGCGGCACCCGGCCGCCGGCGACGGCGGGGTGCTCGGACAGGCCGTAAAGCGCCTGCACCCGCACCGTCACCGTCGGTCCGGCCTCGGCTTCGTAATCGATCGGGTGGCTGCTGCCCGCCGGAGTCCCGAAAGCGTTGGGCGCGAGGCGGTCCACCGCCTTGCGGCCCTCCCAGCCCAGCCGCGAATCGAGCATCCCCGACAGGGCGGCGGGGTCGATGTCGCGAAGGCCGCGCCTGCCGGCGGCGAGCAAGGGCAGCCACTCGTCGAGGCAGGCGAGCAGAGCCTCGTCGGAAAGGTCGGGGAGGCCGGGATCGTGCTTGCGGGCGAAGGCCGCCCGACGGCGCAGCGAGCGGGCGGAGTCGCTCCAGGGAAGGAGCCCAAGGCCATGGGTGCGGACGCCTTCGACGAGGGCGGCGGCGACGCCCGCGGGAGAGGCTTTCGTGTCCTGGCCTTCGGAGAGGGTGATCGCGCCCAGCCGCCGCCCGCGGCGGGCGCGGACGGTGCCGGTCGCCGGATCGAAGCTGAGCCGGGTACCGCTTTCGATCCTCTCCCCGAACAAAGCCTCCACCTGAGCCTCGCCGATGGCGGCGGCGGAGAGGATCCGGGCGCCGGCGGCGGTTCCGCTCACCTCGCCGACCGCGAGCCAGGTCTCGCGGGCAAGCGGCGAATGCGGATCGAGCCGGAAGCCGCGGCCGCCGGCGCTGATCCAGTTCCCGCCGGAGAAATCGCGGCGCTTCGAGAGGCGGTCCGGGAAGGCGAGGGCGAGGCAGGGGCCGATGGCGCTTCCTCCGTCATCCCGGCGAAGGCCGGGCTCCATGAACTCAGAATTCCGTGTTCCTGGATTCCGGCCTTCC
Organism: Allosphingosinicella sp.; assembly: GCA_035295885.1. GTDB lineage: Bacteria > Pseudomonadota > Alphaproteobacteria > Sphingomonadales > Sphingomonadaceae > Allosphingosinicella. The sequence continues at coordinate 1,036 of DATHBY010000194.1, read as the reverse complement.
CCGGAATGACGGGTGAGCTGTTCCCACCGCTTCGCCAATCCCCTTGCCGCCTCAGCCCGCTGCCCGCGTTCGCTCCGCCACCGCCTCAGCCTCGTCTCGAGATCGACGTCGCTGCCCCCAAGCCCGCGCTCGGACAGCAGGACCGCGACCTCGGCGGCAGTCCGCCCCCAGCCGCGGGCCTGCGCTTCGACCAGCATGTGGGCGAGACGCGGCGGCAGGGGCAGTGCGGCGATCGCCTTGCCGTGGGCGGTCGGACGGCCGTCGTCGCCGAGGGCGCCGAGGGAGAGGAGGCGCCGCCGCGCTTCGTCGACCGCCGCGGCCGGCGGCGGATCGAGCCAGCGCAGCTCGCGCGGATCGGAGACTCCCCACAAGGCGCAGTCGAGGAGGAGCGCGCTGAGGTCGGCTTCCACGATCTCGGGCGGATCGAAGCGCGGCAGGCTCGCCGTCGCCGCTTCCTCCCACAGCCGGTAGACCAGCCCGGGCCCCTGCCGGCCCGCCCGCCCGGCCCGCTGGGTGACGGCGGCCTGGCTGGCGCGCTCGGTCACCAGGCGGGTGATGCCCGCGGCGCGGTCGTAACGGGGGCGGCGGGCGAGGCCGGAATCGACGACGGTGCGCACTCCGTCGAGGGTCAGGCTGGTCTCTGCGATCGAGGTCGCCAGAACGACCTTGCGCCGGCCCGGCGGAGGAGCGGCGATGGCGGAGCGCTGGGCTCCCGGCTCGAGGCTGCCGTGGAGTCGGTGGAGGTCGATTCCGGGCGGCAGATCCTCGAGCCGCGCGGCGGTGCGCTCGACCTCGGCGACCCCCGGGAGAAAGGCGAGCAGGCTGCCCTGCGCCTCGCCCAGCGCCAGGCGGATCGCCGCCGCCATCTCGTCCTCGATCCTACGCTCCGCGCTGCGGCCGAGATGCCGAAGCTCGATGGGGTGGCTCCGGCCCTCGCTCTCGATCGCGGGAGCTCCGCCCATCAGGGCGGCGAAGCGCTCGCCGTCGAGCGTCGCCGACATTGCGAGGAGCCTGAGGTCCGGCCGGAGCGCCGCCT
>DATHBY010000193.1:0-6040 GCA_035295885.1 Allosphingosinicella sp. | reverse complement strand
CAAAAGACATGGTAACTCACTATATTGAGCGGCGCCCCCGCGCAGCCGGAACGGCGCGCGGAAACGCGGCGGGTTTTTGCCAACCCGCGTGAAAAGGGAAGACTTGGTAACGACGAAACGGAGCCGGCCCGAGACGGGCGTTCACGCTGCATGACGCTTCGCTGAGAGGCATATGGGCCTTAAGTGCTAAGAAATCAACTCGCGCCGTCTGCGCCAGGTCAGGGACGTCATGCTGAACCTGTTTCAGCATCCAGGGGCGAACCGCCTCGCGCACGGAGAACCGGACCCTGAAACAAGTTCACGGGGACGGGGAAGGTGCGGCGACGCCCCCCTCGACCCGCGCCAGCAGCCGGTCGATCGCCTCCACCGCCTCCGGCTCCTCCAGCGTCGGCGCGTGGCCGACATGCGGCACCGTCACCGCCTCCAGGGCGGGGTTCGCCGCCAGCATTCGCTCGACGGTGGCTCGACTCAGAAGGTCCGAAATCTCGCCGTGGACGACCAGGGACGGGACATCCCTGAGGGCGGCGAACGCGCTCCACAGGTCGAACGCGGTGTCGCCGCCCGGCTGGCGGAACGGCTCGGCGATGCGCATGTCGTAATCGAAAACCACGCGCCCGCTTTGGGTGAGCCTGCACAGCCGCTTGGCGTAGACGAGCCACTGATCCATCGGCCAGTCCGGATAGCGGTCGCGCTGCGCATCGGACAGGAAGCGGGCGGCGTGGAGCCAGGTCGGCCAGCTTTGCGAGCGCCCGACATAGGAGCGGATATGCTCGAGCCCGCTCTCCTCCAGCTCCGGCCCGATGTCGTTAAGCAGTGCACCGGCGATCCGGCTCCCGTCCGCGAGCGCCAGCAGCATGGTGATGAGCCCGCCCAGCGAAGTGCCGAAGAGGACGAAGCGCCGAAGCCCAAGGGCGGCGATCAGCGCCTCCACGTCCTGCCCGTAGACCGGCGGCATGTAGCTCATCGGATCCCTGGCATGTTCGCTCTGCCCGCGTCCCCTGAGATCGACGCAGATCAGCCGCCATTCGCCGGCGAGCCGCTCCGCGACGCCTTCGAAGTCCCGTGCGTTGCGGGTGAGCCCGGGGATGCAGAGGATCGGCGGCCGCTCCGCCTTGCCCGCATAGTCGCGGTAATGGAGCTTTAGGCCGTCGCTCGATTGCCACCAGCCGTCCGACCAGTCCGCCATTCCCCGCCCCCTTCGATGCGACGCATCTTCGCGGGGAAGCGCCGCCGCTTCAAGCCTTAGCGAGCGGTCGCCATGGTTTCCGACACGCTGTTGAGCTTGCCGTCCACCTGCGTACCCAGATTCTTGAAGGCGGCGATCGCGGCGACGGCAATGAGGGCGGCGACGAGGCCATATTCGATCGCTGTACCGCCCCTGCGGTCGCGCAAGATGGTGCGGATGTAGCGCATACGAACCTCCCGGTGGAGGCGGGAGCATGCCGGGAAAGTCCTAATCGCAGTTTAATGGGCCGACGGAACCGCCGCCGGGAGCGGAGGTTGGGCGGCAATGTCCTCCCTCTCCCCGCCGCCGCCCTACCGACCGGAAACCGCGATCACGGAGCTGGGCGAGGCGTTCTACGATCCGGTGGAGGCGGCGGACTTCCCGCAGGCGATCCTGCGCTTCCGCAATCAGCGTTACGCCGACGAAGTCGGCCTGGGCGGCCTGGCGGACGGGGAGTGGCTCCGCCATTTCGGCCGCTTCGAGACGCTGCCCGGCAGCCTTCCCCGGCCGCTGGCCCTGCGCTACCACGGTCACCAGTTCCGGGTGTACAACCCCGACATAGGCGACGGCCGCGGCTTCCTGTTCGCGCAGCTGCGCGATTGCCGCGGCCGGCTGCTCGATCTCGGCACCAAGGGCTCCGGCCGGACGCCCTACAGCCGCTTCGGCGACGGCCGGCTGACCCTGAAGGGCGGGGTCCGCGAAGTCCTTGCGACCGAGATGCTCGAGGCTCTCGGAGTCGAGACCTCGAAGAGCTTCTCACTGATCGAGACCGGCGAGGCGCTGGAGCGCAACGACGAGCCCTCCCCCACCCGCGCCTCGGTGCTGGTGCGGCTCCAGCACAGCCATATCCGGATCGGCACCTTCCAGCGCCTGGCCTATTTCCAGGAGGTGGAGAACATGGCGAAGCTCACCGATTACTGCCTTCGCCATTATTACGGAGAGGAAGGCGGCGGCGAAGACGCGCCGGCCCGCCTCCTCGCGCACGTCGTCCGCGAGGCCGCCCGGCTTGCCGCCTCCTACATCGCCGCCGGCTTCGTCCACGGCGTGCTCAACAGCGACAATATCGCGATCACCGCGCAGAGCTTCGACTACGGCCCCTGGCGCTTCACCCCTTATTGGGACGGGCATTTCACCGCCGCCTATTTCGACCATGCCGGCCTCTATTCGTTCGGCCGCCAGCCCGAGGCGATCCACTGGGACGTGGTGCAGCTGGCGGCCTCGTTGCGGGCGCTGGCCGATGTCGATGCGCTCACCCCTGCGCTGGACGCCTTCGCGGGCGAGTTCCAGCGCCGGCTCGTGAGCGCGATCTTCGGCCGCCTCGGCATCCGTCCAGGCGACCCGGAGCGCGACGCGGCCTTGCTGGTCGCCCTGGAGACGGCGCTGGCGGCGAAGAGCGTCACCATCGACCGCTTCTTCTTCGACTGGCGCGGCGGCCGGCGGCGGGGCCCGTCCCCGGCGGACGATGTGTACGAAGGTGATGCTTTTGCCGATTTTCGCCAGTCTGTCGCAGCTTATGACGAGGCCGGCGGCGCGCTCGGCCATGACTATTGGTCGGACGAGGCGCCCTGCTCAATGCATATCGACGAGGTCGAGGCGATCTGGAGCCGGATCGACGAGGCGGACGACTGGGACGCCTTCCACGACAAGATCGAGGCGATCAGGCGGATGGGCTCGGCGATGGCGGGCGCTTGACCGCCGCAGCCAAAAATGGTGGGTCAGCCGCCATGGCGACCCTTACCTCGATCGAACCGGCCACGGGGGAAACGCTCTGGACCGGCGAGGCCGGGGACGTCGACTCCGAGGTCGCCCGGGCCCGCTCCGCCTGGGCGGGCTGGGCGGCGAGGCCGCTGGCCGTCAGGATCGAGACCCTCCGGCGTTTCGCCAACACGGTCCGCGGCAAGAAGGAGGCCCTCGCCGATCTCATCGCCCGCGAGACCGGCAAGCCGCTCTGGGAGACTGCGACCGAGGTCGACGCGGTCATCAACAAGGTCGACATCTCGGTGACCGCTTATTCGGAACGGACCTCGCAGCGGCGGCTCGAGGGCGCGCTCGGCGCCCGGGTCGCCGTCCGCCACAAGCCCCACGGAGTGCTTGCGGTGCTCGGGCCCTACAATTTCCCGGCGCATTTGCCGAACGGGCATATCGTCCCCGCCTTGCTCGCCGGCAATGCGGTGGTGTTCAAGCCGTCGGAGAAGACTCCGGCGGTGGGCGAGATGCTCGTCCAGCTCTACCATGAAGCCGGGGTCCCCGAGGATGTCGTCCGCTGCCTCCAGGGCGGAGTCGAGGTCGGCAAGGCCCTGGCGGCGAACCCGGGCCTCGACGGCCTCCTCTTCACCGGCTCGGCCCGAGCCGGACTCGCCCTCCACCGCCAGTTCGCCGATGCGCCGCACAAGATCCTCGCGCTCGAAATGGGCGGCAACAACCCGCTCGTCGTCTGGGACGCCAAGGACATTCCCGCCGCGGCGGTGATCGCCGTGCAGTCCGCCTTCATGAGCTCCGGCCAGCGCTGCACGGCGGGCCGGCGGCTGATCGTCCAGGAGGGGGCGCACGAGCCGCTCCTCGCCGAGATCGCCAAGCTGGCCGAGCGGCTGATCGTCGACCACCCCCACGCCACGCCGACCCCGTTCATGGGCCCGGTCATCGACAACCAGGCCGCCGACCAGCTCCAGGAGGCGTTCCTCGACCTGCTGATCAAGGGCGGACGGCCGATCAAGCGGCTCGACCGGCCGGTGGCTGACAAGCCCTTCCTGACCCCGGCGATCATCGACGTCACCGAAGTTGCCGACCGGCCCGACGCTGAGCTGTTCGGCCCGGTGCTGCAGGTGATCCGGGTGCCCGATTTCGACTCCGCTTTGGCCGAGGCCAACGCCACCCGCTACGGCCTCGCCGCCTCGCTGGTCGGAGGCAGCCCGGAGCTTTACGACCGCTTCTGGGCCAATATCCGGGCCGGAGCGATCAACTGGAACAAGCCGACCAACGGCGCCCCCTCCAACGCGCCCTTCGGCGGCCTCGGCCTCTCCGGCAACCACCGCCCCAGCGCCTTCTACGCCGCCGATTATTGCGCCTATCCGGTGACCAGCTCGGAAGCCGAAAGCGCCCGGGCAAGCATCGGCGTCGGCCTCAGGGACCCGTTCGCGGCGAACAACCTGGAGGGGTGATTTGCCTCCCCATGCGCTCGGTGCATGGGTAGCCGATCCTACCCCCGGGCCTCGGGCAGATAGCCTTCGTCGATCCAGTCGGAGAAGCGGGTGATCTTGGCCTCGAACTTCATCCTCACCTTGCCGGTGGCGCCGTGGCGCTGCTTGGCGATGATCAGCTCGGCGAGGCCGTAGACCCGATTCATCTCTTCCTGCCACTTGGGGAAGTCGGCATGGTCGTCGCCGGGGTTCTTGTTGGCGAGATAATATTCCTCGCGATAGACGAACCAGACCATGTCGGCGTCCTGCTCGATCGAGCCGGATTCCCTGAGGTCGGAGAGTTGCGGCCTCTTGTCCTCGCGCTGCTCGACGGCGCGGCTGAGCTGCGACAAGGCGAGGACCGGGACGTTGAGCTCCTTGGCGAGCGTCTTCAGCCCGCGCGAAATCTCGGAAATCTCGTTGACCCGGTTCTCGTTGCTGTTCCGGCCTGTGCCCTGGAGCAGCTGGAGATAGTCGACCACCACCAGCCCGATGCCGCGCTGGCGCTTCAGCCGGCGGGCGCGGGTGCGAAGCGCCGCGATGGTTAGGCCGGCCGTGTCGTCGATGTAGAGCGGCAGGCTCTCCAGCTCGGCCGCTGCCCTGGCGAGGTTGCGGAAATCCTGCTGGCTGATCTTGCCCATGCGCAGGTTCTCGGAGCTGATCCCGGACTGCTCGGCGAGGATTCGGGTGGCGAGCTGGTCGGCCGACATTTCGAGGCTGAAGAAGGCGACAGGAGCGCCCGCCGATTTCTCCGGTGCGATCAAGTCCTCGACCGTGTCGCGGATGAACCGCTGCGCCGTATTGAAGGCGAGGTTGGTGGCGAGCGCCGTCTTGCCCATTCCGGGACGGCCGGCGAGGATGACGAGATCGCTGTGGTGGAGGCCGCCCGTTTTGGCGTTGATCGTCTCGAGGCCGGTGGTGATCCCGGAAAGGCCGCCGCCGGTATTGAGCGCCTTCTCGGCCATCTGCACGGCCATGCGGGTGGCCTCGGCGAAGCTCTTCACATTCCCCTCGCCGCCGCCTTCCTCGGCGACCCGGTAGAGAGCGCTTTCCGCCGCCTCGATCTGCCCCTTGGGATCGACCTCCTCGCTGGTGTCGAGCGCCTGCTCGACCATGTCGCGGCCGACCCCGATCAGGGCGCGGAGCAAAGCGAGCTCGTAGATCTGCTCGGCAAAGTCGCGGGCGCCGATGATCGCTGCGCCGCTTCCGGTAAGCTGCGCGAGATAGGAGGGGCCGCCGAGCTCCTTCATCTCCTCGTCCGCGTCGAACAAAGGCCGGAGAGTCACCGGGCTCGCGATCATGTTGCGATCGATGAGCTTCAAGATCTGCTCGTAGATGCGCGCGTGAAGCGGCTCGAAGAAATGGTCGGGCCGAAGCTTCAGCTGGATGTCCTCGGCGAGTCGATTGTCGATCATCAGAGCGCCAAGCAGCGCCGCCTCCGCCTCGATATTCTGCGGTAGCGAGGGCGCCTCAACGGGCTGCGGTTCGGCAAGTCTGATGATGTCGGCCATTCCCCCTTCTCCCCCTTTCCAGCCCCGTACTCAAGCCAGCAAGCCTGTGGAACTGTTGTGGATAAGCCAAAAGGCAGCGGCTAACGGGTGGCCATGGGCGAACCCCGCATCATAGACATCGAGCTCGA
>DATHBY010000192.1:0-2539 GCA_035295885.1 Allosphingosinicella sp. | reverse complement strand
GCCGGCTGGTCTATGCCTGGATCGCCCAGAACGTCGTGCTCGTCGCCTCCACGATGCTTCGCACCTTCGAGTATATCGAGGCTTACTCCCTCACCCGACTGCGCATCGCCGCCCTCATCTGGATGGCGCTGGTGGCGCTCGGGCTCGTCCTCGTCTGCGTCCGCCTGTGGCGCAGGAAAAGCGGGCCCTGGCTGATCAACGCCAACCTCGCCGCCGCCCTGCTCGCCCTCTCCGCCTGCTCCGTCGTCGATCTCGGCGCCGTGGCGGCTGGGTGGAACGTGCGCCATTCCCGCGAGGTGGGCGGCCGCGGAGTCCCGCTCGATCTGTGCTACCTGGACGGCCTCGGCGCCTCCGCCTTGCTTCCGCTGGTCGAGCTCGAGAGCCGCCCGATCGGGCCGCGCTTCCGGGAGCGGGTGAGCTGGACCCGCAACCTGATCATGGACCGGCTCGCCACCAGCCAGGGCGACTGGCACGGCTGGACCTTCCGCAACGCCCGCCGGATGTCGGAGGCGAAGCGCCTGACGGCCCAGCGCCGTCTCCCGCGCTTCTCGGCGGACGTTCGCGGCTGCGACGGGCGCCGGGTCGTCACTCCAGCCTTTGACACGACGAGCACGAGGATGTGACATGTACGCGATGAGCCACAAGATCCTCCTCGTCGACGACGACGCCCATATTCGCCAGCTGCTCGCCTTCGCCCTCGGCAAGGCCGGAATGAAGACGAGCGAGGCACAGGACGGCGAGGCGGCGCTCCGGGAGGTCGAGCGCGAGCGGCCCGATCTCGTCGTCCTCGACATCAACATGCCCCGGATGGACGGACTCGAGGTCTGCCGCCGGCTGCGCGCCGAGGGCGACCTTCCGATCCTCTTCCTCTCCTCGCGCGACGATGAGATCGACCGTGTCCTCGGCCTCGAGCTCGGCGGCGACGATTATGTGGTGAAGCCCTTCTCCCCTCGCGAGGTCGTGGCTCGGGTCAGCGCCATCCTGAAGCGCGGCGGCCGCGCCCTGGCCGAGGCCGGCCCGAAGTCGGCGCTGGTCCACAACCGGCTGCGCCTCGATCCGGAAGCGTGGGAGGCGCGTTGGGACTCGGTCCAGGTACCGGTCACCGTCACCGAGTTCCAGCTCCTGCTTCTGCTCGCCAGCCTGCCGTCCAAGGTGTTCAGCCGCGATGCGATCATCGACCGGCTCCACGGCCCCGGCTTCGCGATCACCGACCGGACCATCGACAGCCACATCCGCAACCTGCGCGCCAAGTTCGCCGCACTGGGCGGCGGCGATCTGATCGAGACCCGCGCCGGAATCGGCTATCGTATCGGACGCTGCCTCGGCGAGGGCGCGGCTTGATCCAGCCGCTCAAGGAATTCGCCAAGCGCCACTGGCCGGCGCTGCGGCTGCGCACCCTCCTCTTCCTCACCCTGCTGTTCGTGGCGGCCTTGCCGGGCATCGGCGCCGTCTTCCTTCGGGTCTACGAGAATACGCTGGTCCAGCAGACCGAGGCCGAGCTCATCGCCCAGGGCGCCGTCCTCGCCGGCGCCTACCGCGCCGCCTGGCCGGAGCCTTTTACCGATCCGCCCGCAGGTCCGCTCCAGCCCGAACGCCCGACCATCGACCTGCGCGCGATGCCGGTCCTTGCCGAGCAGCCGGACGCTCGGCCCTCGCGCCGGGCGCCGGACCCGAACGCCGCCCGAGCCGCGGGTGCGCTGAGGCCGGTCGTGGTCGACACCGTCCGCTCGACTCTGGCCGCGGTTCGGCTGATGGACATGCACGGCACTGTGCTGCTCGGACGGGGCGACGTCGGCCGCTCCTACCTGCATCTTCCCGAGGTCGCCCCCGCCACGACAGGCCAGACCCGCACCGTGCTTCGCCGGCGCGGCGATTACCAGCCGCGCTACGCCCTCGAATGGCTGAGCCGGGCGTCGAACATAAGGGTCCATTACGTCCGGCCCATCGTAGCCGGCGGCGAGGTGATCGGAGTGCTCATGCTGAGCCGAAGCCCCCGCGGCCTGTTTCTCGGCATCTACCAGGACCGCGGCAAGATCGCCTTGGGGGTGGCACTCATCTTCGCCACTTTGCTGCTGCTTGCCGGCCTGCTCTCGCGCGGCATCTCTCGGCCGATCGAGGCGCTGAGCGAAGCCACCCAGAATGTCGCCCGCGGCGCCGTCGCGGTGCCGGAGCCGCCGCCGACCGCTGCGATCGAGATCCGCAACCTCTACGTCAACTTCGCCGCCATGGCCGACCGGATCGAGCGGCGGTCGCGCTATCTCAAGGACTTCGCAGCCGCGGTGAGCCATGAGCTCAAGACCCCGATCGCCGGGATCAAGGGCGTGCTCGAATTGCTCGCCGAGCATCCCGAGATGAGCGACGAGGAGCGCCGCCGATTCCTCGGCAATGCCGGCGCCGACGCGGACCGGCTGTCGCATCTGCTCAGGCGCCTGCTCGATCTCGCCCGCGCCGACATGGCGACCGCTCCGGAGCATATGGCGACGGCTCCGGCGGGGCCGGCTCTGAAGGTGGCCGATGCACACCGGGCGCCGGGTTTCGC